>DMKD01000278.1 GCA_003454605.1 Spirochaeta sp.
GAAACGGCAGCGGTAAATCGACCCTGCTCAACATTATTACCGGACGCCTGGCTCCGGATAACGGCGAGGTTATTCAGGGAGTAAACACTAAAATAGGATATTACGATCAGCTTTCAAAACAACTGCCCGGTAGTGTTAAGGCTATTGAGTATATAAAGGAGTCGGCAGAGGTCATTGAAATGAATGACGGCGGCCGCCTGGGTCCTGCACAGTTTCTCGAGCGGTTCCTCTTTCCGAAGAGTATGCTCTATACCGAGATTGAAAATCTGTCAGGCGGAGAAAAGAAGAAGCTTTATTTATTAAAGATTCTGCTTACGAATCCTAATTTCCTTGTTTTTGATGAACCTACAAATGATTTTGATATACAGACTCTTTCGATTCTGGAAGATTTTCTACTGAATTTTTCCGGATGTACTCTGATTGTTTCACATGACAGATTTTTTCTCGATCGAACTACTGATTTTCTGTTTGTTCTTGACGGCAGAGGAGGGGTTTCGGGTTATTCAGGGGATGTCACAAGCTATTACGAAGAGGTGGAATCATCTAAGCAGAAAAATTCGGAGAATGTGGCTGTAATTAAATCCGGAAAAAAAGATGTTAATAGAGTAAAGAAAGGTCTCACATTTAAAGAGAAGCAGGAATTTGATAGAATAGAAGAAGAAATAATGAAGCTTGAGGATGAGAAGACTGTTCTGGACAATCGATTCAGTTCTCCTGATACCTCGGCAGAGGATTTTGGGATTTTAAAAGATCGATATGAGGAGCTTGAATTGCTCATCGAAGAAAAATATGAGCGCTGGGAATTTCTAGAAACTAAGAGGTAGGCAGATATGGCTAAAATAAAAAAGATGTGCAAGGCGGCAAAAGACGGATTCAAATCAAATGAGGATGAGATCCTTTCCGAGATTAGGAATGCAAAATTTATCTGTAAGAAATGTCTAAGGTCTGCTTCAGATAAGAAACTGCTCTGTGAACCGAAAAAGATCTGATAGCAGATGAGAAAAAACATCATCCCTTCGTTTCGCAGGACCAAAACCCGATCGGCTTTATCAGTACTAATGCTGTTTATTACAATGCTCATCATTCTGTTCTATCTGGCCCAGAATTACAGATCCAATCTTATTGATGTAAGAAAATTAGAATTGAAACGTCAGGTTGAACTCAGCCTGAACACTGTAGAACCAATTCTTCAGTTAGTACGCGAGGGTGAATTAAGCCGTGAAGAAGGCATAGATAAAACAAAAGAGATCATCAGACGCATGACCTATACCGGCGAGACTATGGATAATTATATTTTCATGAGTACATATGAAGGGGTAATGCTTGCACAACCCCTCGAACCTTCGAAGCAGGACACTCTTCAGCTGGATATGCAGGATTTATACGGAATGTTTATGGAATATCCTCTTCGGTATTCTTTACTATGTACTCGGTTAAATCATCTAAACTTTTCAACCTGATGCCATTCCTTCTCGGATTCGCAGCTATTGCCTATGTAGGTTCAATGCTTCTCGGAAACACAGGAATGATTCTTGAACCTGACGGTCTCGACAGGCCCGACAGAATTCTGCCGGTAATGCTGTTCAAGTATGCCCCCTTCGCTCTTGCCAGCCTGGTCTGTGCCGGAGGTGCTGCTGCTGCAATGTCTTCAGCCAACTCGCAAATCCACTCAATGTCGGCTGTATACACTGTAGACTTTCACCAGCGCTTCATAAACAAGAATATGAGTCAGAAATCCCTCGTATGGGTCGGCCGAATTGCAATTCTTGTCTTCGCTCTTATTGCTTACTTCATGTCAGTATTTATTCCCGGCCTTCTTGTAAATGTAGGACTGGTTGCGCTCAGCGGCACTGCTCAGGTTTTTGTTCCTACAGCAGGAATCCTGTTCTGGAAGAAGTCAAGTCCGACTGGTGCAATTGCCGGTCTGCTCACAGGTGTTGTTCTGCTTTGTCTGTTCACATTCACATCAATGTCTGTTCCTTTTGGACTGCACTCAGGTCTCTTTTGTATAATAATCAATACAATAGTATTTCTGGTTGTCAGCGCAGTATCAAAGCCGCGTGAAGCAGCTATCATTGCTCAGCAGGAAGAAGAAAAGGCTATTTACAACAAAGCCTATTAAAATTATTTGAGAGCCAAGTCTCATATTTTCTCAGGTCGATCCGTTTACAAGACGGGTCGGCCGTTTTTTTATTAAAAAAACGTTTGACAGCTTGAATATTTTTTTGATTAATTGCTTATGTAATATTAGTATTAAATTGTTCATGAGCAGGGAGTGATTATGATAACAAGTCGAGTCAACGGCAAGGATTTTCACCTCGGAACTGAAAATACAAGTTATATTCTCCGGGTACTTGAATCAGGACATATTGTCTGTCTTTACTACGGCAGAAAAATACGACCTAAGGATTCCTACGACAGCCTCTATCAATCTTTTAATCTCCAGGCTGGCTCATCAACCAGCTACAGCTTTGAAACCGGACATTTCAACCTTGATTCAATTTGCCTTGAGGCAGCAGGTTACGGAAAGGGTGACTACCGTGAACCTTCAATTGAGTTGACCCTTGCGGATGGAAGCCGAATTTGCGACTTTTTATATAAATCACATAAACTTTATGAAGGTGAAAATAAACTTGAGGAGCTTCCATGTGCTTTCATGAATCATGATGATGTCGAGACCCTTGAAATCCTGCTTGAGGATTCGGTAGCGGGGGTCGAGCTGGTTCTTGCCTATACAGTTTATGCCGAGCGGGATGTTATTACCCGCAGTGCGAAGCTTATAAATAAAAGCGACAAATCCGTTTATGTGGAAAAATTAATGAGTTTTAATATCGATTTTCCAGAATCTGATTTTGAGCTTATCAGCCTTGATGGAAAGTGGATCAGAGAACGACATATCAATACCAGAAAACTTACAGAAGGCAGTTTTTTTATTGATTCTAAAAAAGGTGTAAGCAGTGCAAATCATAATCCGTTTCTATGTATAAAGCGGCCTTCAACTGATGAGAATCAGGGAGACTGCTATGGTTTCTCACTGCTATACTCAGGGAACCATCTTGGCCTTGTCGAAGTTAATCCTCACTCTTTTACGAGGATTCAGATGGGAATCAACCCGTTTGATTTCAACTGGCTGCTGGAGCCGAGGAAAGCCTTTCAAAGCCCTGAGGCAGTTTTGACTTTTTCTGCCGGTGGGTTGAATGGAATGAGTGCGAACCTGCACTCGCTTGTCAATAATAATATCGTAAACCCCGTGTGGCAGAATAAAGAACGCCCTGTACTGATTAATAACTGGGAAGCGACATATTTCGATTTTGATGAGAAAAAGCTTATTAAACTGGCAGAAGAGGCTGTCAAACTCGGAATTGAACTCTTTGTGCTCGACGACGGCTGGTTCGGAAGCCGGAATGATGATCATTCAAGCCTGGGAGACTGGTTTGAGGATAAGAAGAAACTTCCCGGTGGTCTTGAACGCTTGAGTAAAAAGATCCATAACATGGGGCTTCAGTTCGGTTTATGGGTTGAGCCTGAGATGACCAACACAGACAGCGAACTCTACAGGGCTCACCCCGATTGGGTAATAAAGACTCCGGGACGGCCGGCATCAGAGGGACGTCATCAGCTGATGCTTGATCTTGCAAACCCCGATGTTGTTGAGTTCCTTTATGAAACTTTTTCATCTCTGTTTCGGCGCATCGATCTTCAGTATATAAAGTGGGATCATAACCGCAATATCTCAGATTTATATTCAAATGCGCTGCCGGTCGAACGTCAGAAAGAGCAGGCTCATCGCTATGTTCTTGGTTTATACAGCCTGCTTGAGCGATTGAAAAATGAATTTCCGGAGATACTTTTTGAATCATGTGCCAGCGGGGGTAACCGGTATGACCTGGGCATGCTGTATTACATGCCGCAGACCTGGACAAGCGATGACACCGATGCGAATGAACGTATTTCCATCCAGTATGGAACGTCAGTAGTGTATCCGCCCTCGACTATGGGTGCGCATGTCAGTGCTGCGCCGTCTCTTCAGGTGCTGCGTAATACCCCGCTTGAAACCAGGTTCAATGTTGCGGCATTCGGGCTGCTCGGTTATCAGCTTGATTTAACGAAGCTTTCGAACTTTGACCGAAAGGCTATAAAGCAGCAGGTCGAGTTTTATAAGAAGCATCGAAAGCTTTTTCAATTCGGAAAATTTTACAGGCTGAGTTCTCCTTTTGAATCGAACAATCCCATGTGGATAGTCGTCAGCGAAAACGGCGGCGAAGCCATGCTCGGTTATTATCAGACACTTCAGAAACCGAACCCGGGAATGGAGCAGCTGCATGTCAGGGGCTTAAATCCTGATATATTGTATCATCTGGAAACCCGACCTCAGTATTTTAATATCAAAGCATTCGGTGACCTCGTTAACCATGTTTCTCCGGTAAGGCTTAAGGCCGACGGCGTAATTCATACGGTTGTAAGCAACAATTACATGTTTGAAACAGAGATCGAGAAGATCGATGCTTATGGAGATGAATTGATGTATGCCGGATTCAGACCTAACCAGCAGTTTATGGGATCCGGTTATTCTGAAGAGACAAGACTAATGGGTGACTTCGGTTCTAGAATTTACTATATTAAAGCAGAGGAATAAAATATGTATATACTCTGGGCTATAGGATCAATTTTCACCTGGATAGAAATTTTTCTCGCTTTTATACTCTTCTTTCCGGTACAGCTTGTTGTTTTTATATTCACTTTTCCATTTGATAAAAACCGGCGAATAATCCACTATATTGGGTCATTTTTTTCATGGTTTGCACTTTTTATTAGTCCGATATTCAGAGTCAAGATAACCGGTAGGGAGAACATCGATCGTTCAAGGTCTCATGTCATGATAATGAATCATCAATCGCTTCTTGATATTCCGCTTTCTTTTGTTCTCCGTTATCCCTGTAAGATGATTGCAAAAAAGGCCCTCTCAAGGGTTCCTTTTCTTGGTTGGGAGCTGGTTATATTCGGCCATCTTTTTGTAGATCGAAAGAGCCGCAAGAGCCAGTTTGAGGTGATTAGAAAAACGGAAACCATGCTGGAAGACGGTGATTCGCTCTTAATTTATCCTGAAGGCACCAGGACAAAAGACGGTGAGATAGCAGAGTTCAAGAAGGGGGCTTTTAGATCGGCGACCAGCACAGGTACAGCGATCATGCCCGTACTGCTTGACGGGGCCTATCAGGCGCTTCCGAAAAAAGGTTTGATAGTGAAAGGGGTTTATACCCTGCATATGCATGTTATGGAGTCTGTCGAGGTGGAGAAAGGTTCAAGCCCCGCTGAGCTTGCTCTGAACTGTCATAATATTATGAGTGAGCAATTGAAAAAACAGCGGCAGGCCTGATCAGGTTTCCTGATGACTTAACCGAATCAAATTAAAATCTGATTCAAGCGCAATGAATATATCAACTATGAGGGGATCAAAATGCGAACCCCGCCCTTCGATAATAATTTTTTTTGCCTTTTCATGACTGAAGGCCTTTTTATACGGCCGTTCTGATGTGAGTGCATCATAAACATCGGCCACAGCTGTGATTCTCGCAGACAGAGGAATCTTTTCTCCGGACAAACCTTTCGGATATCCGCTGCCGTCCCATTTTTCGTGATGAAACCATGCAATCTCCTTTCCCAGAGTAAGAAAAGATTTAATATCGGTCTGTGACTCGATATCCAGCAAGGCGTCCCCGCCTATTTCGGTATGTTTCTTGATGTGAACAAATTCGCTGCTATCAAGCTTTCCCGGTTTAAGCAGGATTGAGTCGGGCACTGCTACCTTTCCAATGTCATGGAGGATAGCTGATTGATAAAGATCATTAATATATTTCTCGGTTATATAATTTTGAAACCCTTCTTTTTCAGATAGTTTTTCTGCGATAAGTTTGCAGTATTCTCTTATCCTTTCAAGATGTTTCCCTGTGTCTTCATCCCTGTATTCGGCCAGCTTCGCAAGTCCCAGAATAGTTCCCAGTCTTGAGCGTTCAAATAAATCACTGCTTATTACTAATTCGTTACGCTGCTGTTCAACGGTAGTATACGCCCTGTTTAAACGATTTAAAATAAGCATTGCCTGTGAAAATATAAAGACGAAGAGACCGGCCGGCAGAATGAAACCGGTATGGATGATCTCATCGGCGTGAAGGACATCATTCACAAAGGCCGCGAACATAACCAGGAAACCGGCGAGAAGGATTGAGCTGTTCGGCCTTTTCCTGATGATGGCTTTAATTAAAATGAAAATAGTATAAAGGCAGGAGAGTGCTGTAATCGCCTGTTGTTAAAGCTCTGAGAGCAATCAGCATACAGAATAGGCCGAAATGGTATAATCCCATTGAGAATATACAGCTGAGCAGAAAGAACTCAAACGCAAGTCTTTTTTGTCCATTCAGCCTGAGAGTTTCCGCATCCCCGAAAAAAATGCTCTCCCAGATTCCTGAGTCATCTAGATGGAAATTCGATAAATGCAGAGTGAGAACTAAAACATCTTTCTCAGCATAGAAAAATGCGGTGTCCTGTTTGAAATATGGTATAGAGGCGGAAGAGTCTGTACCAGGTCGGCCGGCGGCAGAAATCAGATTGTTGTCAGCATATAATTCATATGAAGTATGCAGACTTGTCAGGTTGATTCCCATCAGAGGCCGGGTTTCAGGTAGAAGGATTTTCAGTCTGTAGCTTGCCCAGCCGTGACTGGGCAAATCAGCACCGTTGTGCTAATGCCGGTTCCAATAGCCTGGCAGCTCGATCAAGGACCTGTTGTCCGGGGGCATGGGGACCGTTGGGGCAACGAGTTCATTCCAGCTGAACAGCCATTCTCCATGCAGAGAAATCAGAGCAGCTGGAAAGAGCGAAGATAGAGAATATAATAATAAGAGATACATTTGTTACCCGCATTTGACTTAGACTAAAGGATCAAGATGTAATAATCAATGATCAAACTCAGCTTTTATAAGACCGGGGAATATATTATTATCTGTCCCATGATTAACTATGATGAACCATTATACCGACCGCCTTCAGAGGCTAACAGTCTCATTATTCAGGCTACTCTCGGATGTAGTCACAATCGATGTACATTCTGCGAGATGTATAAATCAAAATCCTATATCGAAAGAGAGATTGAGGATGTTGAGGCTGAGATTGAGAGTATGTCCTCATACGGAAAGATACGAAGAGTTTTTATTGCCGACGGCGACGCGATGGCTCTACCAGCCGATAAACTGCTGCGTATTCTTATTAAACTAAATACAACATTTCCGTCTCTTCAGCGGGTTTCAATATATGCGAATCCCGGGAACCTGCTTAAGAAAACCCCTGAAGAACTCAAAAGCCTTTCAGAGGCTGGGCTGACCTTGCTGTATCTTGGAATCGAATCAGGTTCTGATTTAATTCTGAAGAAAATTAATAAAGGCGCGCTATTCAGTCATCAAAAGGAGGCAATCATCAAGGCTATGGCCAATGGCATTGATGTTTCTGCAACTATTATTACCGGACTCGGCGGGAAAGAGTTCTGGCACGAGCATATTGAGGAAAGTGCAAGGCTTGTCAGTGAAGCAGCTCCGACGTTTTTATCGACTCTCTCACTTATGATAAGCCCGTTGACCTCAGAGCCCTTTATTTCAGCCTTTGAAAACGGATTCGAACAGCAGACCGATGCAGGCATGCTGGAAGAGGAAAAGCTGCTGATAAGTCTGATTGATCCGCCCCGGAAAATAATTTTCAGATCCAATCATGCTTCAAATGCTCTAGCCCTGAGAGGAACACTCCCCGGCGACAGAGAGAAACTTGTCGAAAAGATCGATTCTGCCCTGAGCGGAGAGATAGCTGTGCGTCCGGAATGGATGAGAGGTCTGTAAAAGGGCTTAAAATCAATATCCCCCTTTTGGGGGATATAATGTGTGACAACGTATGCGTTATAATGTGCGTAGTCATATATGAATATGGGATTTAATAAATGAAAAATGAAGAGATGGATATATTTCAGCTGCAGAAAAAAATTGCAATTGTAACCTCAACATTAGGAATTGCCGTATCAATTATCAATTTTCTATATAGAATTAATGCCTACGGAGTATATGAAGCCCTAATTCACGCGTCTTTCTGGAGCGTTCTCGCAGGAAGTTTAGTTATAATGCTTACTGGTTTTTTAAATTTGCAGGCGGCCAGATATTTACAGGTTCTGATGGGGTTTTTGGGCGGAAGTCTGGCGATCCTTGACTCCTATGATTCGATATACGGTCTCGGCTTATTTATTCTTTTCTCAATGATAGCCTATAAATATGAGATATATAGAAAATATACTGTTCTTAAAATCCTACTCGAGATAGTTCTTGTTTATATGATGGTTATTCTTGGATCAAGTCAAAAAATGTCTTCTACTAAAATAATGTTGGGTCTGGATGCTCTTATTTATCTTACAATATTTCTTTTCACTACCTTTATTATGTATTCACATGAAATCAGGGGCTATTTGCGAAAAACGAGACAGGCTGAGGTCACAATTACTGAATTAACTGAGCAGCGGTTGAAGTTGAATCGGGAGCTTGAAGAGTTAAATGAGAAGATTGATGTCTATAATAGTAAGAATATAATTGTAAATTTTGACGAGCTGAGTATCACCCCTCGGGAGCAGGATGTTATCAAGGCAATGGTCATATACCAGGATACTCAGAAGGATATTGCTGACAGACTGAATATCAGTCCTGAAACGGTAAAAACCCATCTCAAACATATCAGGGATAAACTTGACGTAGGTCGCCAGTCTGAAATAATTGAGATGTGCAGAAATAATTTTATTATGGAAGGTAAAAAATAAATGAAAAAAAACATACATGCTTCAATAAGAATAGGAGAAGATATATACGGGCCGCTGCAGGATGAGGCTAACATTAAGTATGAAGGTAACATGAGTCTTCTTATTAGAATGATTCTAAAGAATTATATTGAAAAAAAGATTAAAAGAAAGGTTGAGTTTTAATCCTCGGCTTCATCAGGCACAACAAGGACCGGACAGTGCGATTTACGTATAATCTTCTCGGTGAAATTTCCCAGCAACCGGTTTACCATATTTGTACCCGCACCCCGGCCAATCACAATCAGATCGGCATCAGCTTCCTTCGACTGCTTGAGAATCTCTTCCCCTACATTGCCCACAGCGAACTGTGAAGACCATCCTATCCCTTCAGGAATTGCAGGCAGATAAGCATCAGCAATTTTCTTGTCGATATCAGCCTTAGCCTTTTCATCTACATTGTCGACTTCATAGATGTAGGATTTCCAGAACTGAGCGTCAGGTTCAGGAATAGCGTGGAAGATGATAATCTCACTGTTTTCGTTTCCTGCTGCAATATTCAGAGCGTAGTGGAAAGCAGTCATGGCATCAGTATTGAAGTCAGTACAGAATAAAATCTTTTTAAAAATATTTTTATGCGGCATTACAGTCTCCTTTAATGAAGAAGTTCAGGAAGAAACAGGCATATCTGCGGAAATATAATCATCAACACCGCAGCAACTATCAGCATAAAAAGGTAGGGCATTGCTCCTTTAAATATTTCAGGAAGAGGAATATCCCGTTCTATACCGCTTACAACATAAACATTAACACCTACGGGCGGGGTAATTACTCCCATCTGGGTTATTACTACAACTATAACTCCGAACCAGATCGGATCATAACCGAGTTCGAGAATGACCGGGTAGAAGATGGGAATCGTCAGCAGTATCAATGCAAGGGCGTCAATGAAGCATCCCGCAACAAGAAAGAAGAGGGTGATCAGCAGCATTGTCGTCCAGCCCGGAAAGGGCAGAGAGATAAAGAATTGTGCGAGACTGAATGGAATTCGCGATACCGCGAGAAATCTTCCAAAAACTGTGGCGCCTGCAACTATGAAGAAAACCATAGTAGAAGTACGAACGGTCTCAAGAATGATCTGTTTAAGCTTGGCAAAATTCATTTCTTTCTGAACAATCGCAATGAGAAAACTGCCTGCAACACCTATTGCAGCGGCCTCTATGGGGGTGAACAGTCCCAGGAACATTCCGCCCATGACAATGATAAAGAGAATTACCGTTTCGATTACACCGTTTAATGATGCAAAGCGCTCTTTCCAGCTGTGTTTTTTGCTTGCGGGTCCAAGGTTTTTATTTCGGCTGCATCTGAGATAGATCGATAGGCAGAAAAGGGCAGCAATGAGTATTCCGGGTATTACCCCGGCAATGAAAAGACTTCCGATGGACTGCTCAGTCATTAACGCATAAACAATGAAGACGACCGACGGCGGTATAAGCATTCCCAGAGAACCTCCGGCTGCGACCGTGCCTGAGGCAAGCGAGTCGGCATAGCCGTAACGTTTCATCTCAGGCAGCGCTACTGATGCCATTGTGGCGGCTGTAGCAGGTCCGGAACCGCAGATTGCACCAAAACCGGCACAGGCTGCG
>DMKD01000231.1 GCA_003454605.1 Spirochaeta sp.
GGGATTCACTCCTCTTGAAGGGCTGGTCATGGGGACCCGAAGCGGTGATCTCGACCCGGCCATTATTCTTTTTCTGCTGGATAAAGGATACTCTCCAGATGAAATCAATAAAATGATTAATAAAGAGAGCGGACTTCTGGGGCTCTCCGGCATATCCAACGATATACGCGATATCCATATTGAAGCGGATAAGGGTAATCAGGATGCTATTGAGGCGCTTGAGGTTTTCGCCCATAAAATCCGTCAGTACATCGGTGCATATTCGGCAAATATGGTTAAGGTTGATGCCTTGATTTTTACCGGAGGTATAGGTGAAAACGATATCCGCATGCGGGAGATGATCTGTCACAGACTTGAGAATGTCGGCATAGTTATGGATTATGAGAAAAACAAGACCAACGGCGCATCTGCAGGTATTGTTTCGAAAGATTATTCTCCCGTAACTATTATTGTTATGCCGACCAATGAAGAGCTGCAGATAGCGATTGATACATACAAGCTTATAAATGATAAGTTCAAGAGCTGGATGTTGATTAAAGAATGACATATATGGGGCGGAGATACAGTACCGCTTTAATTCATCAGCATCTTTGCGATTTCAAAATAGATAGTAAGCCCAGCTACATCAATCACTGTGGCCATAAGCGGCGCGGACATCACTGTTGGGTCAAATCCTAATCTGTTTATCAGCAGGGGGGCAAGGGTTCCAACCAGGGTGGAGAAGAGCACAACAAAGGCTAATGCAATTCCAATTGTCATTGATTCTGCAACTGCTATACCCGGCGGAAGGAAGACGCTTCGTGCAATTATTACAGTACCCGTAATCAGACCCATCAGTATACCTACTGCAATCTCTTTTAGAAGGATCTTTCCTGCATCCCTTGAGTGAATCTCACCGGTTGCAAGACCGCGTATCATAAGTGTGGATGCCTGGCTGCCGGAATTTCCGCCGGTCTGGGTTATTACAGGCATGAAAATAAATAGAAAGGCTGCAGTAGTAATGAGACCCGAGTAGTGATCAACTACATTGGTTGAAAATGTGCCTAGCAGCAGCAGAACTATCAGCCATGGTACGCGCTTCTTTACAAGACCCCATATTGAGCTGTCGAGGTATCTGTCGACATTACCGGTCATGGCTCCCATTTTATAGGTATCCTCAGTATGCTCTTCACGGATAACATCGATGATATCATCAAAGGTGACTATACCAAGCAGCTGATTGCGGCTGTCAACAACAGGCAGAGCGATGAGGTCGTAGGTTTCAAGAGTCTTTGCTACCTCTTCCTGGTCGGTCTCCTCATGTACTGAGATATAATTTGTTTCCATTATGTCATTTACAACTGTCTTATCATCAGCAACAAGTAGCTCTCTAAGTGATACAACCCCCTGAAGCCTCTGGAATTCATCAAGGATGTAGATGTAATAAACTGTCTCAACTTCCTGGGCACCCCTGCGTACAAAGTGAAGGGTTTGCGCAACAGTAATACCTGCCCTAACAGCAAGATAACGAGGGGTCATGAGACCCGCAGCGTCATCCTCGTCGAACCTCAGCAGAAAGAGGGTTTCCTTTTTAGCTTCTTCGCTCAGGCTGTTCCATGCTTCTCTCCGCACTTCAGGCGATACCGACTGTATAAAGTCCGCCAGGTCATCAGGATCCATTTCTGAGAGGATCTGGTTTATGCTCTGTTGAGAGAGAGATTCAATCAGTTTTTCCTGTTCAGTATTAGAAAGGGAATTAAGCAGATCAACCTTGTCTTCGAGAGGGAGATTAACCATAAGTCGAAGAGCTTCTTCGTTGTTGAAGGTATCCCACTCTTCAAGGATGTCAGCCAGAGGCATCTCGGCCAGGATTAATTTTAATTCTTCAGGAGGTGTTTCTTCTATATTCAGTTTCTCTTTAAGTTCCACAGGCTGCGTACCTCCCTGAATTAATTCATCTAAGAATATACCCTTTCAGTAAAATATAAAAGCCGAAATCTGAACAATTGTTAAGCCTAATTGAGGCTGTCCCGTAACTTAGAAAGTTACGGGACAGCCTCAATTAAATTATGTCTGTGAAATCTCCAATCATCTGAACCTCAGGTTCAAGTTCAAACCCATAGGCTTCTTTTACTCTTTTTTTTGTCTGCATAATAAGCCTGTAGATGTCGGTTGATGTTGCATTGCCGGTATTGATGAAGATATTTGCATGTTCATCAGAAATCTTTGCTCCTCCGACTGTTGTTCCCCTTTGGCCAAGTGAATCAATGATGGCTCCGGATGGTTTGCCGAAAGCCCGGTTGTTCTTGAAAACGGAGCCTGCACTGGGTCCGGAATAATGGCCCTTCTTTTTACGGTCAGCATGGTTCTCGCTCATATTCCGGCTGATAAGATCCTTATCTCCGGATTCGAGCCTGAATTCGGCATTCAGAATAACTGTATTCATCGTCTGAAACGGAGTTTTTTTATATTCGAATTTATTCTGCTGCGCATCCATTCGCTGCAGGATGCAGGCTTCATCAAGGTAATCGACTGAAATGAGAATGTCGGAAATTGATCTGCCGTAACATCTTGCGTTCATCCATACTGCTCCGCCTATGGTCCCCGGCATCCCGTAAAAAGAATCTAAACCGCAGAATCCGGAATCCAGAGCTGCTTCGGCCGCCCGATCCACGATGACTCCAGCCCCGCATGAAGCTATACCATCAGGGGTGATGGAAATGCTGTTGAAATTCTTTACATCAATAACCAAGCCCTTAATCCCCCTGTCTGATACCAGGAGATTAGCACCGCCGCCTAAAATGAACGGTCGAAGCCCAGCTTGCTCAGCAGCTGACATCAGCAATTTCAGTTCATCCCGGTCTGATGGCGCATAGTATATCTCCGCCGGACCGCCGGTTTTGTAAGTAGTATGCGACGACATAGGCTCATTGAAATGTAATTCGCCCTTCGTGTTGATTTTTTTGAGTATTTTCCGTAAATTATCCACAAGCTGATTCTACTTTAATGATAGATGATGATCCATACACAGGAGGTTGAAAACCTCCTTCGGAGGTTTTTTAGTGAACATGAGGCTTTATAACACCATGGGGCGGGAAATACAGGAATTTAAGCCGATTAATGAAAAAGAAGTTGGTTTGTACTGCTGCGGACCTACTGTTTATAACTATGCACATATAGGCAACCTCCGAACCTATGTTTTTGAAGATCTGCTGCGGCGGACTCTTGAATATGCGGGATACAATGTCAATCATGTAATGAATATAACCGATGTAGGCCACCTCACGGGAGATGCTGATGACGGTGAAGATAAGATGGAGAAGAGTGCCCGGGAAACGGGGAAGACTCCGGCCGACATTGCATCATTTTTTACCGATGCCTTTTTCAAAGATATTGACAGGCTGAATATCACACGGCCTAAAACCGCCTGTGCAGCCACTAAGCATATCGGAAATATGATTGGTCTGATTAAAAGGCTTGAGGCAAAGGGTTTCACATACATCGAAGGCGGGAACGTTTATTTTGATACTTCAAAATTTGAAAATTACGGTGAAATGGCTCTGCTGGACAGACAGAAGCTTAAGGCCGGCGCCAGAATTGCCGTTGATGGGAATAAAAAGAATCCCGCAGACTTCGTACTGTGGTTTACCAATTCAAAATTTGAGAATCACATCATGCAGTGGGAATCACCCTGGGGAAGAGGTTATCCCGGCTGGCATGTCGAATGTTCGGCTATGAGTATGAAGTATCTTGGTGATTCCTTCGATATCCACTGCGGCGGAATAGATCATATTCCCATTCATCATACAAACGAAATTGCTCAGTCTGAGGCCGCCTCCGGGAAAAAGTGGGTGAACTACTGGATCCATGGTGAATTCCTGCTGATGGATAAGCAGAAAATGGCAAAATCTGCCGGTAACTTTTTTACCCTGCAGACCCTGATCGACGAGGGTTATGATCCTCTTGATTACAGATATTTCTGTCTCGGCGGTCACTACCGCTCACAGCTTATATTCAACTTTGAATCACTGGATGCAGCAAGGAACGCTCGATCGAATCTCGCACTGAAGGTGGCCGACCTCAAAGCTGAAGCAGAGCCCGCACCGAAAGCCAAGCTTGATGTCAGGGCAGCGGCAATACTCAAAAAATTTAATGCAGGTTTGCTGAATGATCTGAATGCTCCGAAGGCTCTTGCTGAATTGTGGCAACTGATGAAGGATAAAGAAATAAGCGCAGGCGACAAGCTCGGTACTGTTCTCGAGATGGACAGGGTGCTCGGCTTAAAGCTTGAAGAAGTTGAAGCGTCGTCAGCAGAACTCACCGATGAAGAATATGCTGTCGTAAAAGAGCGTGAGCAGGCCCGCAGCGATAAAGACTGGGCAAAGGCAGATGAACTTCGTGGTAAACTCCTTGAAATGGGGATTGAAATTAAAGATACCGCCGAGGGCACAGAATGTAAAAAAAGGGGTAACCTGTAAAACTTGAAGTTTTTAACGGTTGGCTGTAACTAACTGACAGGTTTGTTGTTTATTATGATAGAAGACGAGAGGATTGTAGAGTCCTTCGACCAGGTTTATGAAGAAGTATTCTCTATTCTCATTAAAATTGCGTTTCATATAACAGGGAATGCGGATGTCAGTGAAGAGCTGTGCCAGGAGGCTTTTGTAAAATATATCAGCCGTTCTGCCAAAATACCTACTATTGAACAATCAAGATATTGGCTGATTAGAGTTGTCAAAAATCTCTGCTATAATTATGTTAAAAGAAAGGGCAGAGAGGGCAGGGCTGTTGACAAGATAAAGGAGCTGCCGCTACCGGAAACAGATAATGGTGAGCGGGAGCTTATAAAGAAGGAACAGATTGAAACCGTGCAGGCTGCGTTGATGGAGCTTCCGCTGAAATTAAGGACGGTTTTAATTCTGAAAGAATACGGGCAGTTAAACTACAAAGAGATTGCCGGTGTTCTTAAAATCACAGAAGGGAACGTGAAGGTAAGAATATACAGAGCTAGAGCGGGTCTTGAAGAGATTCTTTCGAAGGAGGGCTTTAATGTGTCCTGACAAAGAGTTAATTTCGGCCTATCATGACCATGAAACTGACGCTAGATGGACTATGGACATCAAAGCGCATATCGAAGGCTGCGAAAAATGTTCAATCGAGAACAGCAAATTCGAATCAATAAGCAGTTTTCTTCAAACCAATGAGGTTCCTTGTGAGGGGCAGATAAAAAGCAGAATTTATAACGCCATCGAAAGAAGACAAACGGTAATCACTCCCGGATCAATTTGGAGAAAGCACTTTGATGTGTCGTTTTCTGCAATAATCTCTGCGGCTGCTGTCGTTACTGTCATCTGTGCGGCTCTGATTATCGGTCTGATGCGCTTCGGACAGGGGGCTGCGGTAGTTGAAGAGATTTATCCTGAGTCGGAGATTGTAGTTCAGGTGCTGAGCCTTGAAGATGTAGCTGCCTATCTGCTGTCAGATGATTCGGCTTTCGATGTCTTAATAACGATACCGTCAAGTGATGCGTTCTCGGTAACGGGAGAACCTCAATTGATCAGAGAAGCAGATTACAGGCGGGGTGAGTAGGTTAATACGTGAAACGTCTATTGTCTGCCGCATCTCTGCTTATATTATTCACCATTAACCTGTCAGCTCAAACGGACGGGTTAGATCTCTCCTATATTGAGAATAAGCAGCTGTCGATCAACCTGACCACCCGAATTCTGGGTGAGGAGAATGAAACCATCTGGCATATGAACAGTTCAAATGTAACTGTTTCGGGTGAAGCCGTTAAGGTGAAACTTACCGGTGATCGTCTGGTTGTCATTGCAAATATAACACCCTATCTCAATTCGGATAATACACTTTTTCTTGTCGCAAAAGGTGAAATCTTTATGACCGACAGTGCTGACAGCGAAGAAGTAAAATATTATACTACCCTCAAGAGTCTGCCTGTTAAGGTCGGGGAGAAAGTAGTTTTCTTCCCGCTCGGTATGGCATATGACTCAAACAGCAACTTTTACAGTATGGAAATGGAAATTCAGGTCCTTTCTGTTGAGGATTCCGGTGATTCAGCGAAGGTAGAATGATAAAAAAAATTCTAAAAAGCAGACTCTTTTTCCCACTGCTTATTCTTGCAGTAGTTTGTTTATTTTTCAGTTTTAATGCAAACAAATATTACAGATTCCCTGTTATCGACTATATAGAACCAGCAGTAGCCTATCCAGGAGAAACAATTACAATCATCGGTGCTCATTTCGGTGATTCCAGAAAGGGAGCCGAGGTCCGTATAGCCGGAGAACGGCCGCTGTCTTATTCATACAGGTTATGGAGCGACAACGAAATTATTGTAGAGGTGCCCTCGGATGTCGGTTCAGGCATGGTTACCGTCAACGGCCGAAGGGGTATTAGTAACAGTGTTCTATTCACAAATCGAGAGCATATACCTGTTATCCTGACGGGGCCGCAGAAGCCGGGCTATCCCTATATGGAACATGTTGAACCTGTAAACGGAGCTGTGGGTTCTATGATAACTCTCAGCGGGTTGAATTTCGGCCATGAGCGGGGTGTAGCCGCTGTATATTTCACTGCGGCCGGTATAGCCGATGCCGTCTCAAGTCAGAATACACTTTCCGGAATGATTGAATGCTCTGAAATTGATTACGATTATGAAAGCTGGGATGAACAGCAGATTAATGTCTATATACCCGATGGAGCTTCATCAGGCAATATCAGGATAAAAACTGACCGCGGTATCAGCAATGCCCTTTATTTTGAAGTTACCGGCAATGCCGGGACAAAGAGTTTCGGCGACAAGATGGGGTTTCAGGTCGAATATGGTATTGATGTGTCAGGGGCTGAGAGCGACGTTGGAAACGACGCTGAAAATACGGCTTCAAACGGACTCGATCTCTGGGTTCCTGCGGTAAGGCACGATCTGTCTCAGCGGAATGTTGAAACAGTGACTGAACCGCTACCTCTATGGGATAACTATCTGGGTCTAATGCGATACCATTTCGATGCATTGGTTCCGGGGGAAACTTACAAGGTGTCGGTTAAATCATGGCTGGAAAGACATGCAATCGAAACGCGGATAGTCTCATCCCGGGTTAAAACCCTGTATAATGAAGAACGTAAGCTGTACCGTATCTATACAGCCGCCGAAACAATGATTCCGTCAGAGAATGCGGATATAATCACAGCTGCAGCAAAAGCTGCCGGACGGGAGCGCAACCCCTTTCTTAAGGCCCGTGCGATATATAAATATCTGCTTAAAAATCTTGAATATAAAACAAAACCTTCCAGTTCTTCGGTAATAAAGAATCTTGCAGATGGTGAAGCTGATTCCTACTCCTACAGCATCCTCTTTGCCGCCATGTGCAGAGCTTCCGGGATTCCTGCCAGGCCTAAAGCAGGTATTCTGGTGTATAATAATAAACAGTCTATTAACCATTACTGGGCGGAATTCTATATTGAAGGATTCGGATGGATTCCGGTTGATACGGCATTGGGAGACGGTGCAAGATTCGGAAATTTTCCGATTGACGAGGAAATAGATCCGGTGGAATACTATTTTGGTAATCTGGACTGCCATCATATTACTCTGACAAAGGGAATAGTTCCTGTAAAACAGATTGATCCGCAGGGAAGAATAAGCGGCCGCAAAGGTCTATACTCTCTACAGACGATTTATGAAGAATCTACCGGATTATCAAGCTATTCTTCCTATTGGAGGGCTGTCAGAATCATCGACTGGTGGTAGAATAGGTTAGAGACTGTCGGTAAATCTGTTTAGGATTAAGGTGTTGTAAGCCGATACTTAAATAGACGAAAAATTTTTTCTGGTTAGGTGGTGTATGGATAATCCTTTACAACTCTCTCTGCAAACATTCAGGAAGGGCTCATATATAATAGTTGAAGGGAAACAGAAGGCTGATTATTTCTACATCATTAGAAACGGTAAGGTCAGGCTGAGTAAAGAGGTTGAAATTGTCGAAGAAGTAGGTGGTAACGTTCTTTCCCCCGGTGATTTTTTCGGTGTTGTTTCAACGATGTCATCCCACAGTCATATTGAAACAGCGCAGGCTTTAACCGATTGCGCCCTCATCACGGTTCATCGGGAACAGTACGGTCTTTTAATCGAACGGAATGCTCCGGTGGCGATGAAGATTATCCAGCAGTTCTCGCAGAAAATGCGGTTTCTTGATGAGGCTCTCACTCAAATTACATTCAAAACCATAGCAACCGATGATATTTCTCATCTATTTAAGGTAGCCGAGTATTACGCCCGGCAGAGTCAGTATAACCAGGCTTACTACGCATACCATCAGTATATAAAATACGCTCCGGGCGGTGAAAGTATAAATACTGCGAAAGAACGCATGGGCAAAATAAAGCCCTATGCTCAGGTCGTATATCTTGATGGAGATGAGAATAATTTCACACGTTCATATCCGAAAGACACAATGATTTTCAGTGAAAGTCAACCGGGCCAGGAACTTTACATTATCCAGAAGGGCAGTGTTAAAATTACAAAGATAGTTAATGATAACGAGCAGCTGCTGGCTCTCCTGAAACCGGGAGATATCTTCGGTGAAATGTCTCTTCTTGAGAATAAGCCGCGGTCAGCATCTGCAATTGCTCATGATGAAACTGTACTCATGGCGGTAAATAACGCTAACTTTAATAGAATGGTTGCATCTCAGCCGCAGATAATTTCGAAACTCACACAACTGCTTTCAGAGCGTATATGGTTCATCTATAAGCAGCTTGCAAATACCCAGCTTACTGATCCCCTCGGACGTCTCTATGATGCTCTGCTGATACAGCTTGAGAAACTCAGAGTGCCCGTCGGCACACAGCCGTATACCTTTGATTTCGGTCCTCAGGAATTGATTAACCTCGTGGGTCTGTCTAAAGATGAAGGAAATGTGCTTATAAGAAAGCTTTTTGAGAATACCAAGGTGAAAGTTCTTAATAACAAGATTCATCTTACAAGTACCGAAGAAGTTGAAAAGCAGGCAAAGTACTACAGAAAGATGGAGCGGATCGATAAGTCCAGGAAGAAGGGCTCAATCAACAGCTTTTAATTGAGACTGTCCTACAACTCGGGAAGTTGTAGGACAGTTACCAAAACATCCTCAATTTGTTATCTTTAAGATTTTAATCTCAGGGAAATAGCAGCTCCCGCCGCTGGTTATACTGTCGCCAAGCAGGGAACGTCTCATTGATACAAGCTGTTGAAAACCGCCTTCTTCAGCAAGGATGAAGGTAATATTCCCCTGTATTGAAAGTCTCTCGGTCAATTTTTCGGAAATTCCTGCAACTGCACCGCATATAAAAATCTTGTCGAATGCAATAATTTCATCAAATTCATTTATGTCGGCCGTCTCGGCAATAGTGATATTATCAATTCCAATTTCAGCGAATAAAGCGGGATACTCTGCTGCCGCAGCGGTTTCCTCTATCATATAGATGTTTGCGGCAAGTCCTGCAAGAATTGAAGCGGCGTAGCCTGTATTATTACCGGCAATTAGAATCTTGTCAGTTGATGATGGTGAGAGCATACTTAAGGACCTGAGAACATCACTCGGCGATGGGATAAATCCGCGGTCTGCGCCCGGGAGGGATATATCTTCATAGGCAATATCATAATACGAATCTTCAGTGAACCTGTGCCGGGGAATGTCTTTAAGGGCATCGATGACAGATGAATTAAGCCCCCGTCCTGATGAGGCGATGCTCGCAGCCAGGTTGATGTTTTTATCCTTCCACCTTGCCTGAGTATCGGCGGATTGTGCGAAGGCAGCAGCAGGTACGCTCAGTAGAAGAACAATACAAACAAGCCTGAATTTCTTAATAAAAAGCATAACAAAGATTAACACAATAACAGGATGTTTGCCATACGGATATAATTTTGATTTTAGCTTGATTGATGCAATGGCGCTAATCTGATACTATCCAAATCTGATATTACTTACGGAGACGATAGATGAGTACCAGCGAAATGGCAAAAGCATATAACCCAAAAGACTTTGAGGATAGGATTTATAAATACTGGACGGATAACGAATGTTTCCAGCCGGCAAATTCCGCAGATGAAGGTAAAGATCCTTTTGTCATTGTGATTCCGCCTCCAAATGTTACGGGCGTCCTTCACATGGGGCACGGTCTTAATAATATCCTTCAGGATGTACTTGTACGTTATCACCGAATGAACGGCAGGCCCGCCCTCTGGGTTCCCGGAACTGATCACGCGGGTATTGCAACCCAGAATATAGTTGAAAAGAAACTCCGTGCAAAGGGTATCGAGCGCCATGAGCTTGGACGGGAAAAGTTTGTTGAAGAGACCTGGAAGGTTAAGGAAGAACACCACGCGATAATCAAGAAGCAACTCCAAAAGATAGGTTCATCCTGCGACTGGACTCGTGAGCGCTTCACCCTTGACGACGGATGCTCAAAGGCTGTTAGAGAGGTATTTGTCGGTCTTTATGAGCGCGGTCTTGTTTATAAGGGGAACTACCTCGTAAACTGGTGCCCCTCATGCGGTACTGCCCTTGCCGATGATGAAGTAGAGCATGAAGAGCAGAACGGCAAAATGTATCACTACTATTATCCGCTGGAAGACGGAAGCGGCAGGGTCGAGATTGCCACCACCCGGCCTGAGACGATGCTGGGCGATACAGCCGTTGCTGTGAATCCTGAAGATGATAGATATAAACATCTTGTAGGAAAAAATCTTAAGCTTCCTCTAACCGACCGGGTAATTCCGATTATCGCTGACTCCTATGTTTCGATGGAATTCGGAACCGGAGCAGTTAAGATCACCCCTGCCCATGATCCCAACGACTGGGATATTGGAAACAGACATGAACTTGAAAGGATCAACATCCTCAATGATGACGCGACTCTCAATGGGAATGTCCCTGAAAAATACCGCGGTATGGAAGTCCTGACTGCCAGAAAGGCCGTTGTTGCTGATCTTGTTGAGGCAGGTCTGTATATCAAGGATGAAGAGCATAAACACCAGGTAGGACAATGCTACCGATGTAATACGACTGTACAGCCTTATTTGTCGAAACAATGGTTTGTCTCAATGAAAGGCATGGCTGAAAAGGCATTGAAGGCCTGGGAGAACGATGAGGTAACAT
>DMKD01000139.1 GCA_003454605.1 Spirochaeta sp.
CTATATTCGGTAATTTAGTCCAATAGTAATTCAGTGCCAGCAGCTGCTACTTGAGCTGGGGATTCTTCTTCAAGCTGCTCCAGTTCTCATTTATCCACAGGAATTGAACAGAAAGACTAATGCTGAGAAAAACAGAATGGAAATCTTTGCTTTCATAGCTGGTGCCATCCTGTTTAAGATTATGCAATAAAAATACTAATTTCCGGTTAGAGCCCCAGCACCTCATAGACATGCGCTTCAAACCGCTGCTTATCAATATCGCCGTTAAGGTAAAGTGAGATGAGTTTCTGCACCTGGCCCGGAAATGAGTGCCAGTATCGGTCCTTCCAACCGGGGACTTCTTCTTCAAGCTGAACCTGTTCTCCGGCGCTCATTGCGCCTTCACTGTATTCAACAAACTGCTGAACCATCTGAATAATCATGCCGGGGGGAAGGCTTGAGCCCATGCCCTTGGTTTGAGTCTGAGGCTGACGGCGACCGCCGCCTGCTGATTCAGGCATAAAGTCGGCCAGCAACTCCTGAACCTGTTCCTCGTTGAGTTCGGGTGCGTTTTGTCGGATAATATTGGCGGCAAAATCAGATGCCATTTTAGATACGAACTTTTTCGAGTCCTCAAGCTGAACATTGATACTGTCGGTCGACAGAGCCGCAAGCTTGGCCGGATTAAGCCCCAGAACAGGGGCGCTACGCTTATCACTCATCCGCTTTTCAAAGGCCGCCCTTATAACTTCAAGGTCATCAGGATCAGCAATATTCATAATGTATTCAACAATATCGTAAAGTCTTTTATCCAATCTTTCTTTTCTCCATAAAATACAATACAGCCAAACCGACGGATGCGGCAATAGCAAACAGAGCACATAGGGGCCACACCATTCTTATCGAATTATTCTCTATAAACTTGCCCATCAAAAAGGGAGAAACGGCATGTCCGGCACCCATAATAATCGGAACAATTGAGTTAACCCTGCCCCGATGCGACATGGGTGTATGGTTGGCAATATATACGCCAATATTTGTAGCGCCGAGAATCTCACCTACCGTCCAAACAAAGACCGTAATTATTATGATAATATAAATATAGCCGAAATAAGTACCGCCGAATCCCAGGGCATAGAGAACAGCAGCTATCATTGTAGCCAGTATTGGTTTCATATTTTTAGTCAGACCAATAATAAAGGTAGTACCGAGAATTACTATTACGGCATTAAATGTCATTATACTTCCGTATCTTAAAGCACCCTCAGTCCCGTAAATTTCATTCAAAAACAGGGGCATCGAAAATGTCATTTGTGCATATACGAAGTTCATCATCATCACAAGAAAAATGAAGGCAATTAGCCCCGGTCTTGAAGCAAGAACCCTCAACACTGAACCTTTTTCAGCCTTCTCAAGAGCAGCTGCTCCCCTATCATCCGATTCCAGACTTTCATTGATATGCTGCGCAGAGGGTTTTGATTCGGCAACAAAAAAAACAATGAGAATAATTGAGATAACAGTTGTCAATGCATCGCCGCTGAAGAGCCAGTAGGGGTGGCTGTTGTACATAAGACCTGCAAGCAGCGGGCCGATTGCGAAGCCGATGTTATGTCCAAGGTAGAGGAGTGAAAATGCCGCTTTTCGATTTTCAGGTTTGCTGAGATCGGTGATCATTGCAGTTGAAGTAGGATGAACAATACCCATAAAGAATTCAGCGGTTATTACAAAAACCGGAATCAGCTGTTTATCTTGAATCAGCGCGCATGCAAGAAAACTCATAGCCGACAGAAATTGAGCTCCAACAAGGATCCGCTTCCGTCCGAAGGTGTCGGAAATCTTGCCTCCGATAAATGCTCCCGGAACAAAGCTGATACCTACTATCATGAGGACAAAACCGGCATCAGCAGCCGTGTAATCCAGTTTTTCAGTAAGGAAAAGCGTCAGGAACGGATATACGAAAATACCGATCGCGTTGATAATTCGAGCGAAGAAAAGAACGTATAAACTTCTTTCAAGTCCTCTGTATATAGCAAATGATGATTTAAGAGCCCGGGCAGTCTTCATTCACCCTCAACCGCGTCTTTTTAGAATTTCAAAACGTTCAAGTATAGGCAGATGCTGGGTACATGCCTCTTCGCACTGCCGGCAGGCTGTACATTTATCAAGCTCATTGAGCTTAACGGCCCAATGCCATTTAAGGCGGTCGGCGGCCTTGTATGAATCATCGAGCATCACATGGTTATATGATTCCATAAATGCCCATACAGGAATATCTTCAGGACAGACGTTACAGTAGCCGCATGTGGTACACATCGACTGAAAATCATCCTCAATTCGCAACTTAAGATCAGCAACTTCCTGAGCTGTGTAAGGCTTAAAAGAGTCTATAGCTGAAACCGCAGCATCAATATGCTCTTTCCGGCCGAAGCCGACAAGTGCTGAGGTAATTCCCTTGTTTGACAACAGAAAATGAACCGCCGCATCAACCATAGTCTGATCTTCATGCATCTTTATAAATGAGAACTCATCGGGATTATTCACTATAGAACCGCCGCCAAGTGGGTTCATTATCACAAGCCCCATATTTTTTTCTACTGCAGCAGCCACACCCTCTTCCCTGAAAGGGAAGTTGATAGCAGAGTAGCCCAGCGTTATACCCTCGAAATATTCTGTTTTCAGCAGTTCGCGAATCTCGCGGCCGCTCAAATGCGTTGATATCGAAATGTGCTTTGCAAGCCCCTCTTCTTTTATCTTACGAAATTCATCAATTACGCCGGCAGCTTTTCGGGAACTATAATCTTCAGGGGTCAGAACACACCAAACATTGAAAAAATCGATGTAATCAACTTTCATCCGTTTAAGAGAATGTTCGAGATCTATCCTGACACCTTCAGCATCCTTGGCCATTGATTTTGTTGAATAATAAAAATCCTTTCCGGTTTTTTCGAGTTCAGCACGGGCGTGACCGAAGATCTCTTCTGACTTCCCTTTAAAATAAAAGGTGGCTGTATCAAAATAGTTAATGCCCCTTTTCAGAGCATGTACCATCATCTCAGCTGACACATCATAATCATGCGGTTTCTCAAACCGCATCCCGCCGAAACCAACGGCTGATATCTTTTCCCCGGTTTCCCCGTATTCTCTGTATATCAATTTTTAACTCCTGAATAACATGAAACAAAACTGAAAGTTTCAACTTTCAGTTTTTCATAGCATTAACGGCTGGACGTTTTCAGCGTGCTGAAAACTCCTGAATGTATAAAAGGTGCTTTCAGCACCTTTTATACATTAAATTTAAAATGCATAACATCACCGTCTTTGACAACGTAAGTCTTCCCTTCCTGTCTCAGCTTACCAGCCTTCCTGATAGCGGCTTCAGATCCGAGTTCAAAAAGATCGTCACAATGGTAGACTTCAGCCTTAATAAATCCTTTCTGAAAGTCAGTATGAATGATGCCGGCAGCCTCAGGCGCGAGGGCTCCATCATTGAAGGTCCAGGCCCGGTTCTCATCAGCACCCGCTGTAAAATATGTTCGAAGACCGAGGGCGCTATATGCCTTATGAATTAGTTTCGACAGTCCTGATTCATCAAGCCCGGCTTCTTCAAGAAATTCCTGTTTCTCTTCTTCGGTCTCAAGAGCGGCAATATCAGCTTCGAGAGCACCTGAAATTACGACAGTTTCAGCACCCTCAGAATCAGCTACAGTTCTCACCTTTTTGACATATTCATTTTCTGTGTTTACGCCGTTCTCATCAACATTACAGACGAACATCTGCTTCTTCATTGTAATCAGCTGAAGCTCCTGTACATCTTCAATCTGTTCATCGGTGAGATCCATCGAACGGGCGGGGATACCCTGACCAAGAGAATCTTTTAGCTGCTCGAGTATTGGAGCCATTGCAGCGGCCTTTTTCGAGATATCCTTATCAGGAGACCGAAGCTGCTTCACCGATTTCTCGATTCGCTTTTCAACAGTTGACAGGTCAGCAAGCGCTAGCTCAATGTTAATTATTTCGATATCTGAAGCAGGATCGATCTTTCCGCTCACGTGAGTAATATCGTCATTGTCAAAACAGCGTACAACATGAATTATCATCCCTACCTGTCTAATGTGAGAAAGAAACTGGTTTCCGAGGCCCTCACCCTGTGATGCGCCCTTAACAAGCCCGGCGATATCGACAAACTCAACTATTGCCGGAATCTCCTTGGCCGGAACGATTATCCCCGATATTTTTTTTAGTCTCTTATCCGGTACATTCACGATACCGACATTCGGATCGATAGTACAGAACGGATAATTCGCAGCCTCAGCGGGCGCAGATGTAAGTGCAGAAAAAATAGTAGATTTGCCGACGTTGGGAAGGCCGACTATCCCGCAATTTAAACCCATATAGTCCTCCGGTTGAACGATTTATCGTTAAAGATGAATCTTTAGAGATGTAATAAAATTGAAATTAATATACCCAGAAGTGCGCCGAAGATCACCTGGGGAATGGTATGTCCAAGCAGGGTTCGAAGTCTTTTAGGTTCAAATCCGTCCCGAAAGGTATCGGACAATTCCTGAACAAGCTCGTTCAGAATTTCGGCATGTCTGCCGGCAGCTCTTCTGATACCAATGGCATCGTACATCACAACGAAGGCGAGCACCAGCGCAATTGTGAACTCGGCGCTGCCGAATCCCCTCTCGATGCCTATCGATGTAGCAAGGGCCGTCACCGATGCGGAATGGGAAGACGGCATACCGCCTGTTCCTCTCAATCGCTTTCTATCAAATGTACCCATTGATATCCATTCAGTGGGAACTTTCAGGACCTGCGCACTGACTAATGCAATGATGACAGACCATAAAATCTTGTTACTGATAATTTCCTGCAAACCCTTCTCCATAATTCTGAGAGTTTGTAAATTATAAAGCTTATATTCTTTTCTGAAAAGAGCTTATGCCGCCATCACTCTTTTATTCGCGAAGATTTCACGAATGAAGGGCAATGTTTTCCAGTTGCCTTGAAAACTGCCGTCGAAGGCATCTCTCTGCCCTTTACTCCGAACATCGTGCAGCCGCGGGGGAAATTCTTGTCCCATGTGACTTTATAATACTGACAATTGAGGCAATTCGGTGCCTTTAAAGGATGCTCAGCCATAATAAGAATATATAATAGGATTAGAAGGAACCTCAAGAGTTATATCACTTGCCGGATAACTGACACAGGGATGAATCCAGCCGAATTTAGAATCGGCTGCCCTGAGCCCGGTTAAACTGTCGTCGGTAGTAATTTCGCCCTCGATCAGACGACTCCGGCACCACCCGCAGTCACCTGAACGGCACCAGGCAGGCGGAGCCAGACCGGCCCGCTCTATTGCAGTCACAAGACTTTCTCCCGCAGCGGCATCAATAATCCTTCGCGCTCCACGAGTCATAACAGTGAGTTTATAAATCTTTCCATTTGAATCTCCGGCTGCAATACCGTAGTTCTCCCGCCGGATAAACTTCGAAGGCCTCTGAAGGGGCTCCAGTTCATGATCCATAAATGAATGCAGGCCTTCCGGGCCGCAGATAAAAAACGATGATTCTTGCACGTTTTCGACGCCAAGAGCTTCCTTTATCAGATCAAGGCTGATGAATCCTTTCTTCCCTGTCCAAGATTCTGTCGGAGACTGCACGACAGGAATATAAACGAAACGTCCGCCCCATCGCCCCGACAGGGATCTGAACTCCTCCCCGAAGGCTTCATCATTCTCGGCTCCGATGCCGTAGAACAATGCTATTTTCATGCTTTCCCGCTTCTCAAGCTCTTCTTCAATCATAGAGCGGAAGGGAGTTACCCCTGAACCGCCGGCAATACATATCAGAGAATCAGAATCTCTCTGAGGCTCATAATAAAAGGCTCCGTTCGGAGCCGATGACAGAACGCGGGTGCCTTCCCGCCATTCACTGAATGCCGCTTCTGAAAAGAAGGCATTCCCGGCTGCCTTACGGATAGTAATATCATAGTAATTCCCCCTAAAAACCTGTGACGGGGTCGAAGAAATTGAATACGGCCTTGAAATCAGTAAGCCCTGATATTCATAGGTCAGGCTCAAATACTGTCCCGCTCTAAAAGGGGCTAGATCTGCACCGTCGGCAGCCGAGAGCCTGAAGGTCCGGATATCAGCAGTTTCTTCAGTGATGTGGTCAACCTGCAGCCTCTGAACAGCAGGGTGAAGGCGGGAAGCAAGTCTGTTCATAGCACCGTCTGAAGGGATCTCAGCCGATGCCGATTTAAACAACGAATTTCGTTTGCGGGTGTGTTTTCCAAATAGAATGAGATCAGTTAATCCGTTTTTAACTTTCATGCTTCCATCTCCATATCATCAAGGGTGCGCTTTGCCGCATCTCTTCCCGAAAGCAGAGAGCTACCGTATCCATGACATCGATATGAAAAACCGCCGCAGAACTGAAGCCCCTCCAGGTAATTCTCATTTTTTACCGACAGAGCCCGCGGAACGATTGAATCCCAGGGTTCGGGTTCATAACCGTAGACAACCCCGTTTCGGGCTCCGGTGTATCTGGCAAAGGTCTGCGGAGTAGAACTTCAAACTCTTCTATATGTTCTCTGAGGCTGCAGCCCACTGCCGCTTCGAACTGTGCAATAAGCGTATCAGCTAAAATCTGTTTCTTTTGAAAGTAATTCTCAGGACCTACATCTTCCCAGGCTGAGGTCTGCTGGCCGATCGTCATTGTAAGTATACATGTCCCCGGCGGTGAACAATTCGGAATCGCCGAGTTCAGACAGACGGCCGCCTGCATCAGCTCAGTTGCTTCAATATCATATGAAGCGTCATAGAGCTTTCGGGTATCCATATGAGGAGCAATGAAGTAACTGTAATCTGTGAGCCCCAGCTCTTCACGGCTCTTATTCAGACCCAGATAAACTACTGCGAGACTGAAACCCTCTCTACGCGCGTTAACGTTACGGCAGGCAGCAGGCGGTATTTCCGACTCAGGCTGTACCAGGGTGGAAAACACCCTCGAGGGTGATGCATTCGAGACCACATGAGATGCAGCTATCACCTCGCCATCGGCGAGTACTACCGAATTTATCTTTCCGTCAGCCACGTTTATCTTCTCTACCTTCGCATTAAACCAGATATCTCCGCCGAGTTTTTCAATCTTATCAATGAATGCAGATGCTATCTCATGCGAACGCATAGAAGGAATAACGGCCTCTTTCGACAGATAAGAGTTAAGCATTGTTCCCCATATTGAGAACGACAGTCTGTCCATGGGAACACCAAGATAGCACCAGTAAGGGTATATCAGTTCACGGGCTTTCTGCGGAACAGCCAGGGCGTCAGCAACTTCCTCTGCCGTATAAGAACCTGTCCGGACAAAATCCCCATATTTTCTCAAAACGGTCAGATAGTTGATCTTATCCTGCTTCTCGCTCAGATATCCGAAGGCATCCTGAATCTCCCTGCAGAGCTTCATATACTTCGAAACAGAATCACGGCTGCCTGGCACCAGGGTATCGATAATATCAATAAATTTATCTATACCGAAAGACATGCGTGCATCCACACCCCTCTCAGTCAGAATTATTCTATAAGCCTCTGGAAGGGTTACAAGCCTCAAATCAAGTTCGGCATCTTCCAGAAGATAGCGTATGACTCCGGGAGCCTCATCAGCTCCGCGCATCCCCGGAAGTTCATGCAGTGAGGGTTCAAATTCAAAACGGCCCCTGATAAAACTTGTAGCAAATCCGCCCGGGAGATTATGCTGCTCAAGCAGCAATGTTTTTTTTCCGCTTCTGCACAGCTCATAAGCAGCCGTTAGCCCGCCCAGGCCGGCACCGATAATAACAGCATCATATTTTTTCATCATAATCTTGGAATTATAACCGCCTTCATTCTGCTGATGTTGTATTTTAATAAAAAATTATGACTTCGCTTTTAATCATGTTATATTGACTATATGAAGAATGACCGATATATCAGACAGATTTTGCTCGAAAAAGATTTTGGATTCAGCCAGGAAAGGCTGGGACGTGCAACTGTATTTATTGCAGGCGCCGGAGGACTTGGAAGCCCTGCAGCATACTACCTGGCTGCGGCAGGAGTAGGGAAAATAATAATCTGTGATAATGATGATATTGAGATCTCTAATCTGAATAGACAGGTTCTCCATTCAACCGGGCGTCTCGGCATGAGAAAAACTGAATCTGCCGCAGCGATTCTTGCTGATCTTAACCCGGAGATAATAATTAAGCCGAAAGACGCCCTTATAAGCGGCGATCCTGCAGAATTGATTGAAGATGCCGATTTGATAATAGACTGCCTCGATAATATTGAAGCCCGCTATGCTATAAATGACTACTCAATAAGAACCAGCGTTCCGATCGTGCACGGCGGCATTAACGGCTATGCCGGTCAGATAAGTTTCATCGCTCCTCCAGAGACGGCATGCCTGCGGTGTATTTTCCCTGAATCCTTTAAAAGTGAAGGTCCGATTCCGGTAATCGGCGCAACTGCAGGGATAATAGGATCGATGCAGGCTATGGAAGCAATCAAATACCTGACCTGCAGCGGAGAACTTCTTAAAAATCAGCTTTACATCTTCGACGGATTTACGAACGAGTCAGAGAAACTGCAGTTAGAGAAGAACCCCGACTGCCCGGCTTGCGGCGGCTGAAAGCTGCTAATCCTGCGGCGACAGCTTTAATATCCTCCGAACTTTTCCCGTACTGACAATAAATTACCGCCAAAACAGATTTCTCCTTTTTACGAATGAATGTCCGACGGACAATCCTGGACATCCTATGATGAAAATGGAAAGCAGTTATTAGATTGATTACAGTAAATTTACCTCATTCACCCGAAGCAATCACCTTTTTTCTGGCCTACATACGCTTTGCTGCCGTACTGCTTTTAAAGTCAGACTACTTAGTGTAACGCAGTCAATTCTGGCGTACCTTCGGTGCTGCTTCGCAGTCAGTGCCATTTTATTGATCAAGAATACAAATATAGGCTTAAACAAATTAAGGCTCAAAGTATAATAAGATATTTTTTATTTTACTTTGAGAGAGTTAAGTATAATAAGGAATTTTATGTTATACTCTATATCTACTATGGATATTAAGGATTTTAATTCAGGTAAATTTCAAAAGGGCTTTAAATATCAATATTTTCTGCCAGAGAGGGTAAATCACACCTTCATTTGGACGGACGCAGCAGTCAATGAACTATTAGAGAAAGCTTCTTTAAAAGTAGGGGAATTGAACTCATTTTCCAGACTTATACCCGATACAGATATGTTCATTATCATGCACATCTTTAAAGAAGCCGTTGTATCAAGTCGAATCGAAGGGACTCAAACCAACATTGAGGAAGCTTTCATCTCTGAAAAAGAAATTGATCCCGAAAAAAGGGATGATTGGAAGGAAGTTAATAACTATGTCGAAGCCCTTAATCAAGCTATAAAGGACCTTGAATCTCTACCCCTTTCAAACAGGCTGATAAAAAATACTCATAAAACACTTCTTTCCAGTGTAAGAGGTGAGCACAAGAGCCCTGGTGAGTTTAGAAAATCTCAGAACTGGATTGGTGGAGCATCCTTGGCAGACGCAGTTTTTATTCCACCTTCACACACAGAGTTGCCCGATCTTCTTTCAGATTTTGAACTCTTTTTAAATAATCATGAATTAAAAATTCCAAACCTTATAAAAATAGCAATTGCACATTATCAATTCGAAACAATTCATCCGTTCCTTGATGGAAATGGAAGAATCGGCAGATTGTTAATTACTCTATTTCTGGTATCAAGTGGAATCCTTGAAAAACCAATTCTTTATCTTTCTGATTTTTTCGAGAAGAATAAAACACTCTATTATGATAATTTGACATTTGTAAGAACAAAAAACGATCTACTCCAATGGATAAAGTTCTTTCTTACTGGAGTAATCCAAACCGCTGAAACATCTGTTACAACTTTGCAGAAAATAATTGAATTGAAAAATTCATTAGAGAGAGACAAACTTCTTTTGTTGGGAAAAAGATCTAAATCAGCTATTGAGCTCTTACATAAACTATTTGCAAAACCAGTTGTAACAATAAAAGATGTTCAGCAGATGACAGGGCTGTCACCGAAAGCGGCTAGTGGTATGGTACAAGCTTTTATGGATCAGAATATTTTAATCGAAACGACTGGATATCAACGCAATCGTGTTTTTATTTTTAATGAATATATAAAGATGTTCTGATTCACAAAGTATAGACCGCGTACTTACAATAAATTGACGCCAAAGTAGAAACGATCAATTTTACTGACCATTGAGTATGCCGATTATAACAATATGCTAATTCTGAAATCATTATTTCACCTTCTTGAGTTCTCCCTCTTCTATATCATCAATAGAAAATCAGTCATACCGAAAATCGCCCTTATCTGGCAGTCGTTATTCGCATGTGACTTCTTTACAGGTGACATCTTCGGATTTAAAAAATTCTACTTCTTCATTATTGAGCTCAAGAGCAGGAAAATTGTCCATTATCATGATAATTCAGGAGAGCTGAAGTATTTCCCATATCAAGAATATGAAATCAATGGCGTAGCCACTACTCCATACTCCCCTAACCTGAATGCATATGCAGAGAGATTTATTCGTTCTATCCGACAGGGAACCCTATCCGACAGGAATGTCTGGACTGGTTTGTAATTTTCTCAGAGAGACAACTAAGAAATATCCTGAAATCATACATGGAATATTACAATAAATTTCGACCACATCAAGGTATCAATTCCATTCCGGAAGGTAAGCCTCCTGATATTTCCGGTACGATTAAGAAAAAACCTATTCTTTTTGGGCTGTACAACCACTATTACCGAGCCGGCTGATCTAATATGGAAACTTTTCTTCATTAACAACGGGATAGGTATATCCTTATCTGAATGAAAACCTGCTTGTTAGAATCTCATTTTAGGAGGAAGCACCATAAAGATGCTTCCTTTTCGATCATATTTACCTTTCGCATATTAAGTT
>DMKD01000072.1 GCA_003454605.1 Spirochaeta sp.
CTGCAAGAGATCTTGAAGCTGCACTATATAAATTTGCGGCTCTGGATGCCCGTGCTGAGGTTGTGAATGCTGCACTCTCAATGGGGAAGAGTGTGTTGGCTGTGGATGATCCCGAGCGGGCATTGAATATTTATATGACTGCACTTTCGTTTGCAGAAGATCTTGACGATCCTGAGCTTATACGAGAGACCGCTAATCATATTGCTAATTTGTTTTTAGCTTCAAATGATCTCGATGGGGCTGAAGAATGGTTGCAATATGGAAATAAAATACCGGAACAGTCGGCTATAGCTGCAGAGTACTATCGAATAATGGGTACGTTACAAAAACGCCGCGGCAAACTGGATGAGTCTTTACTGTTGTATGATAAAGCCCTGGCCATTGATCAGCAGCTGCCGGAAGCATCTCAAATAGGGATCAATTATTATTTAAAGGCTTCTGCATATTCTCTGAAAGGCGATTATGCAAGTTCCGAAGAAGCTTTGTTGAAGGCTTTGGAGCATGACAAGTTCTTTGAACTACTGCCGGGAATTGCATCTGACCTGCAAGCATTGGGAAGAGTTCTTGAGAAGCAGAACCGCAGCAGCGAAGCTGCCCTTTACTACGCGCGGGCACGCCTGGCTTGGATAAATATTGGTAATGAAAAACGGGCGGCTGATCTGGAAGCTGTTATACTGGAGCTTGGAGGAGCCTCCTTAATACTTAATTAAATCGCCGTGCTGCAGCAGTGATAAGTTTCTTATCAAGACTAATTAGAGGGAAATCAAGCCGATTTGACAGTTCGAGGTAGGCTGCATCATAGAAACTGAGCGATTTTTCCAATGAAATCTCACGTATACGCATTCTTGTTTCAACCGCAGGCATCGGTTCCGTGATTATGGGAAGTTCCGCCAAATCCGCTTCAATTCCGCGCAGATCATCAGCTGTTATCCTGCCTCGTTTTATAGCAGTTACAAGAGTATTTCCGGTTTCGTACCAGAAAAGCGGCGGTACAAACAACTGACCGTTTACAGAAAGTATCTCCTGAATCTTTCCTTCAATTGCTTCAGCTTCATCTTCAGACAGAAAAATTGCCATTACAGCGGATGTATCAATTACAGCGGCAATCGATGAGTTCATTTTCGTCCTTCATTTCGATATTCGAGAATATCTGTCAGCGTTACTCGTTCCCGGCTGTTTATTTTTTTCCTGCGTTCGGTCGCTCTCTCAAGCGCTGCAAAAGCACTCTGTGATTTTAGTTCATCAGGCGATACCAGGCATGCTACAATTTTTCCACGTCTTGTAATTTCTATTGTACTGCCTTTTTCTACTTCGCTGAGTAACTGGCTTAAGTGAGTCTTTGCATCGAATGCTCCAACCCTGCGTGAATTGGGCTGTATGTGATTGATAATCATATATTAAAAATAACTCTAAACAACCAGATAGTCAACCAGTTTATTTGCGTTGATGATGACTGTAATTAAGATGGCGTGCTGCAGCAGTGATAAGTTTGCCTCTTTTGTACACCGTGTGAACCGGGTTTGTCCCGAAGTAGTATGGGATTTCCTCCGGCTTTTCAATATTCAGAATTATGATATCGGCTGATTTGCCTTCGGTAAGACTACCAAGGCTGTTCTGCCTGCCTATTGCCGCGGCCCCACCTGTAGTGGCTGCTCTGACTGCTTCTGATGTACTAAGCCCGCATTGAAAAACTCCCAGGGCTATCATAAAGGGCATTGAGTAGGACGGGCAGGAGCCGGGGTTATAATCGGTAGCAAGCGCCAGCCTTACGCCCGCATCAATGAGCTGTCTGCCGTCTGCGTACTTGCTTCCCTGCAGAAAAAAAGGAACACCGGGTAACAGAACCGCAACCGTTCCGTTTTCAGCCATTTTTCCGGCCTCACCGGGGGCAAGCTCTTCGAGGTGGTCGGCGGATACAGCCCCAAGTTCTGCAGCCATGCCTGCAGCCCCGAGGGGGTTGAACTGACCCGCATGAATCTTCAGCCTGAAACCTGCGGCCTTTGCGGCAGTCAGTATTCTGCGGCTTTCATCGAAACTGAATGCACCATCTTCGCAGAAGACATCGCAGAACTCGGCATGGCGGCGGAAGCCTCCAAGCGCGGGCCCTGTCAGTTCGTCAACAACCTCGGTACGCGGGCGGCCGGCGGGAAGGGTGTGGGCTCCGAGGTAGGTTGATACGATATCGAGCGGTGAACTCTCTGCGAGGGATGCGATGCATTCAAGCATCTTCATCTCAGTCCCGGCATCGAGACCGTAACCGCTCTTTATTTCCACTGTTGTCGTGCCGTGAGCTGCTGCCATGGCAAGACGCTTTTCTGCAGAGACAGTTAGTTCTTCGAGTGAGGCGGCCCTTGTGGCTGCGACTGTAGAATAAATGCCGCCCCCGCTTTTAAGGATATCAAGATAGGTTTTTCCGGCAAGCCTCATTTCCATTTCGGCTGCCCGCTCACCGCCGTGAACGAGATGGGTATGAGCGTCTACGAAACCGGGCATTACCATGCGTCCGCCGGCATCCACCTTCTGTGCTGAAGGATGGTTTTTGAGCAAATCTGTCGATGTTCCGGTTTCAAGTACCTTCCTGTCTTTTACTGCGACAGCTCCATCCCTGATTACACCGAGGGCGTTGTCATCGCTGCCGTCGACGGGGACCCTCAGCAGCATAGAGCTGTTATGAATAAGCAGATCGGCTTCAGTCGGCATTTTCGAATGTCCTTTTAACATATGCTATGCCTCGCTTTGCAGCAGCACGGGCCGAAGCAAGCAGTTCGTCGGCCCGGATTTCTGTTTCATCGGCAAAGTTCCGGTCTTTTATACCGGGCAGGTTAATTTTTACATTCATCCAGGCGCCGAGGGCAGATGCCTCGGCCTGGGCAAGCGCTGTTCCCGAGTCGGATGCAGTTGAGGGAATTCCCCTGCGCAGGACCTTCTCAGCTAGTTCTGCAGCCTCAGCCGCAATTCCCAGGGTTTCAAACGGAACAATTGTAATATTTTTTGCCGCCTGTTCGATAGCCTCGTCCCTCAGCTTTTGCTCGGCCTCTGTTTTTTTCGGCAGGCGGATGGCGCCGATATAATCGTTGAATGCATTGGTGTCCTCGTCGATAAGCTGCAGGGCGCGGTCTTTGAGCTGCTGCGATCGCGTTGATATTTCAGTCATCAGTCCGCGACTGCGGCGGAAGTCTTTTTTGGTGAAGGTAATATTTGATGTCATGCTGGCAAGACCGGCGGCAAGGGCAGCGGCAAGGGCTGAAACGCTTCCTCCGCCCGGGGCTATAGATGATGATGAGAGCTCATCAGTGAATGCCCTGCAGCTTAATGCCGGCAGAACGTCAGTTTTCCCGGCAACAGCAAACTCGACGACCTTATCAGATATAACAAAGGGGCTGGTGTCGTTCAGCCCAAGTGAACGCACGGCAGTGTGAAGGATC
>DMKD01000035.1:0-21917 GCA_003454605.1 Spirochaeta sp.
AGACAATGCTGCTTGTCAATATGTTCCGGGAAAGCAGGGAGACACCCTTCATTCTGCTATGATACACTGGGGCATGAATAACCCCCCCTGCTTCTGGTATCCAGTCTGTCCTATGAAATGTTTCTATGAATCTGGTTTAATAGAAGAACATTGGGTCAGGGACTACTGCTGGGCAGGCAATCCTGACTGTGTGAGATATCAGATGGAAGCAAAGGGCCTACCCCACCCCGACAATATGCTGCCCGACGGTTCGATTAGGGAAGACCTGTAGCCCAAACATCATATTTTTGGCATCCTGGATGTTTTGCGAAGCAAAACTCCAAAAGAACCGATTTACCGGTTCTTCACCGACTTGTCGGTTCTTCCGCGTCAGGGGGTGGAGGGGCGCCGAAGGTGGGTGAAAAACGGGTACGTTTTTTACCGGAGCGGGAGCGGAGTCCCGGAAGACCCGGCCCTCCCTGAAGGGTCCCTTCCAGGGACGCCTTCAGGGAGGGGGACGCCTGAAAAAATGTCTACCTTGACAATAGCTTAGCATGACAACTATACTCAGGTTTTGCTTTTGAACAGCAGTTTAGCAGTATAAATAGTTGTATTGTTGACTCTGTAAATTATATATCTTAAGATTAATTGTTTGTCGATTAAATCGTTGACAATAATAAAGTTAGCAAAAACAGTTTGTGATTTTCCGGAGGAATTATATGGATAAGAAGAGAACACTCGGTATTGGTATTAATACAGAAGATCAGCAGCAGCGTGAACGCACTCTGAGATATATTAACCTGAAGCTTGCTTCCATGGGTCTGCCATACAGCAGCCGCACCGATGTCATGGATATTGATATTGCTCATGATCTGATTGAAAACTATAAAGAGAAAAACAGGCTGCTGTCAAAATATCTTTGTCCTGTTGATAAACGAATTCAGGATTTTCTAAACAGATATCTTTCTGATTCAAATCTGGATGATCTTCCCGAACTGCCCAAGGATACCTTAATTCTTGACAGGTACGGTCTCTCAAGAGAACTTTCGGTTCCGCCGGACAGGAATGAATTTGTTACCGATATTATTAGTTCCTACAGGGTCAAACAGGGGGTTCTTCACAATCCTAAAAACGACAGGAGGACTACAAAGGGATCGTTTCACGTTGCCGAAGGAGGACTACCGGTTCCTTTTGACAAAAAAGCCGTTCCAAAGCAGACCTTTGCCCTCCTGCTGAAAGAGGCGCTTAATGCTCCGAAAGTTCTGAAACAACTTCCCTTCACCGATTCTCAGGAGGATAAGGCTGAGGTATTTCTCTCCTTAATGCTGAGACCTGTTGTTGTCCCGGAGGTTCCGGGTTTTACTGAGCGCAAAACCTTTGAATTAAGATTCTTTGCTCCGGGAAACATGGTTTGCAATCTCGATTTTGTTGAATCAATATTCGGCAATGCGGGTGATCCGTACCTGCCTGAGCATGATGCCGCCCTCGACCCGGATCACTGGACAGGACATACCGGATGTATAATTCTTGCACCTCACCTGACAACGGTTACAAAGGCCGCGATGGGTCTCCCTAATGTAAAATATGCAACAGACAGGCAAAAGGCAGACGGGATGTGCTGGGAATCAGAGAATGAGCTGTACAACGAAGGCGTTCCCTTTAAAATTACAGCCAGAGACGACAGCGGCGTTATTGTAACTCTTATTGCAGATAACTATTTCGGTTATTGTAAAAAAGAGGTTAAAACCCAGATAGGCTACTCAGCAAACCTGTTCGGCGTTGCAGAGGAAGAGCATGCGGGCGGTGCCCTGGCATTTCCAAGCTACAACCTCGGAACCCGCTTTGTTCCGGACAGTAATATGTCGTTTCTTCATCAGGAGAAGGGCCATACATTTGAGAATTTTAAAAAGGTTCTCGGCGATGATCTGATTCTTCATAAAGAAGGATTCGGCTATGACAAAAATTACAAGAATATCATCTATATTCCGGAAAATACAGCCATTGATCTTGAATCGCAAGAAGCGTCCTGGGAACAAGACGGGGTAAAAAAAGTAATAAAGATTCTGCCGGAAAATTTCTATATCCATCCTTCAGGCTATAGGGTAAATATGGAAAAACATTATGCCTCGCCCGCATGGAGGCTGGTTGGAACAATTGCCGAAGGAACTTTCTGTCATAAACCGAGCACAGTTTCAGGCGGCGGTAAATCAGAGATATCTAAATCCATCAAGGATGCTATGAGATTCAGCTCTGTTTTCGTCGGTGATTTCGAAAAAGATATGGATATGGCAGAAGAAATTATCAACTATAACTACGGTAAAAGATTCAGGCCTGAATACAGAAAGACACTGAAGGACAATCATAAAACGAGACCCCTTCTAAGTGATGCCAGATCTCTGGGATCTGTTATTAAACTGATGTCTCCATCCGCAAATAATACTGATGAGTTTAATGAATGGCTCAAAACTATTCCAATGGGTGTAAAAGCCCTTGTTTTCCTGGTTAAAAGGTTCTATGAACCGGAATGGGGTGATAACTGGAGAGAAAAGTTCTCGGTTGACATAATTAATAGTGAGCCGGGTCATGTTCTTAAATACATGAACAGGGCTTTAGTCGGAAGTTATCTCAAGGTTGGGACTACCAAAAACGGCAGCTGGGTAACAAACAAACTCAGACAGGATTTTATGCCGGCAGTTAAGGTTCAGCTGGAAGATGATATTTCTGCCTCAATTGTAGTCCCGTCGTCTGAAGTTAAAGGTCTTTCAGAATCCTGTAATAATCCAAGCGTCAAGATAATTGAAAACTGTGAAAACAGATTCTTCCAGCGTCCTGACGATGCTGTTCATCGCGGGCTGGACAAGCAGGCTGAAAGAGATCTCGGCTCAAAAGGAAACTTCATCTGTAACTTTGAACCTCTGAATAAAGCCGATGCGGTAGAGATCTATGAAAAAACCGCAGGCTTTTATGCTTATACAAAGCCTGTCCGGGATGTTATTAAAAACTTCAAGGAAAACGGCAAGGAGGATGAATACTTCATCATCTCCTCACATCCGAGAATCGTGAATGGAGAACCCACCAAGAACCCGAGATATCTGCAGTTGAGACCGGATCTCGAAGACAATACAACGAGATACCTCGGTGATATAGGCATGAGACTATTCAGAAAAATCCCTGCCGGGCAGCCGCTGGCTGTTCCTGTAAACGCGGTGCTTGCCGGAAGAAGAAACAATCCGGCAGAGCGGGAGGCAGGTATCAGGCCCCTGGCTGTTTACGGACCAATTCACTATCAGGAACTTCCTGAACTGTTTATGGACTTCGTATGCAGCTTAACAGGAAAGTCTCCATCCACTACAGGAGCAGGCTCAGAAGGGGCTTTAACTAAAGCTCCGTTTAACGCTCTGGCTGCTACTTCAGATTTGAACAATGCTCTGCTGTCATTCATTCTAACGGGATATAACGGCTATACATCTGCAGCCGGTTACATCGGCCCTGATTACAAAGTAGACCATGATATCAGCCTTCTTGTTCCTGAACTCTGGAGCCGAATGTCAGAAACTGAAAGAAATCCATATAACCTGCTTGAACGGGGGCTGCTTGAAAAGGTTAATGATTTTGATTTCAAGGGAAAGAAGATCTTGGGAAGCCGGTTGGGTTATAGAATTAACAAGGAGTTCCTCAATGCGTTCATGGGCAGAATCTTTGACAATCCTGAAGTTGTTTTCAATGAAGACATGCTGAAACCAGAACTTCAGAACATGGAAGATTTTGTTGACGGGATCAATAATATTGTTGAAGCTCAACAGAAAGTGGCGAAGGGTTATATTATAGACGGAAGCGTAGAGGCTGCAATTCCTCCACTGAAAGCTATTCTATATATAATGGCCGAAGGACGTTATGAAGGCAAGACTGCTGATGAGCCTGAAATAAGAAAGCTGTTCTCACGAGAATACGTGCTCGCCAGCGACTGGTATAAGAACCGGCTGAAAAACTTCCGCGGGGCCAGAGAAAAAATGGCTTTATCCAGCATTGAATATATGGAAAACTTCCTTAGGTCGGAACGACATAAAAGTGAAGCGATGAGGCTTGGTATTCCTACCCGACTTGAACAGGCCAAAATCAAACTTAAAGAGATTCAAGACAACAAATACCTGAAAACTATTGAAGGCACAATCGGTATTGATCCTCTCTACAGAAAATAGAATTTTAAAATAGACGCAGTTAATCTCCTGTTATAAAATAATATAACAGGAGATTACAAAATGAAATATAAATGCGGTCTATGTACTCATATCTATGATGAATCAAAAGAAAGTATAAAATGGAAAGACCTTCCCGATGATTGGGTCTGTCCTGTTTGCGGCTCGCCAAAATCATCTTTTATCGTAATCCCGGACACGTCCCCTCAAGCTGATATCGAGAAAGCAAGCTCTGTCGGATTCTCAGTATATGAATGCAAACTCTGTTCTTATATCTATGATGAGCAAAAGGAAGGAACGGCCTGGGAAGATCTTGATGATGACTGGCGATGTCCAGTCTGCGGCTCCAGGAAGGATGCCTTTAAGATTATTAAAACATCAGCACCGAAAGAACCAACTGCCGAACCCCCTAAAATTGAGATAGAGGACTACCTGGCTGAATGGCAGCGCTTAGACGATGATATTGAAAAACATATGGTAGATATTCATACCATGGCTGTATCGGGGAAAACCATAATAGAGCCAATGCGTACGCGAATACCCACCTTTTCATGGAATGAATTGCTTTTCAAAGGAACACAGCTTACAAAACTTCCTCTGAATAAGAGTCAGCCGGTCTCCACACGTACGATAATCGGCCCGGATGCGTCTGTACCGATGGTTATTGAGAGTCCTGTTATTGTGTCTCATATGTCGTTCGGAGCTCTGTCAAAAGAGGCGAAAATGTCCTTATCAAAAGGCTCTGCTCAGATCAGAACAGCTATGAGCTCCGGCGAAGGCGGGATTATCCCTGAGTCGCTTGATGCGGCACATAAATTCATCTTTGAATATGTACCGAATAAGTACAGCACAACCGACGAATATCTGTCGAAGGTGGACGCAATCGAGATCAAAATAGGGCAATCTGCAAAACCCGGAATGGGCGGACATCTTCCAGGCCATAAGGTAACAAAGGAAATTGCCAGAGTTCGCGGGTTCCGGGAAGGAAGGGATATCATCAGCCCGTCACACTTTCCCGACATCCGGGATAAAGACGATTTAAAATCTACTGTTGATGATCTGCGCAGTCGAAGCGGCGGAAAACCGATTGGAATAAAGCTAGCAGCCGGGCATATTGAAGAAGACATCGATATTGCACTTGAAGCGGGCGCCGACTTCATAACCATTGACGGAAGAGCCGGAGGAACTGGAGCCGCACCGAAGGTTGTTAAGAATGTAGCATCAATCCCGACTATATTCGCTCTCGCCCGCGCGCGGAAGCATCTCGACAGCAGGGGTTCAAATGCCTCACTGATAATCACCGGCGGCCTGCGGGTCCCGTCAGACTTTGCCAAAGCCATTGCGATGGGTGCCGATGCCGTGGCAATAGGAACCGCCGCCATGATGGCGCTCGGCTGTCAGCAGTACCGTATCTGCAATACCGGAAAATGCCCGGTCGGCATTGCCACCCAGGATCCGGCGCTTCGGGCCAGGCTCAATGTGGATAAATCTGCAGCTCGCGTTGCAAACTTCTTTAGGACCACCAACGATGAACTCAAGGATTTCGCCCGGCTTACCGGAAATGACGATGTTCACAAGCTTTCAACAAACGATCTCTGTACAACCAATTCAGAAATATCAAACCATACCGTGATAAATCACGTGTAATAATAAAAATACATCCATGTATTTTTATTATTTCGAAGTTTGACAAGCATAAGCTGCAAAGCAGCTTCGCTTTCAAACTTCACCCATGGAACCTGCATCCATGCAGGCTTATTATAAAGGAGAAAACAATGGGAACAAAAGAAAATCTGCAGGAAGCATTTGCCGGAGAAAGCCAGGCAAACAGAATGTATCTGGCCTTTGCAAAAAAAGCGGATGAGGACGGGCTGCCTCAGGTGGCAAAACTCTTTCGCGCCGCAGCCGAAGCTGAGACCGTTCACGCGCATGCTCATTTAAGAGTGCTGGGCGGAATTAAAACTACTGCCGAAAACCTTGAGACTGCAATCGCCGGTGAAGGGCATGAATTTATGGAGATGTATCCGGCCTTTCTTAAAACTGCGCAGGAAGAAGGCAATAAGCCGGCCGAGTTTTCATTTAAAAACGCGCTTGCGGTTGAGGAAATACATCACGGTCTATATTCAAAAGCCCTGGATGCTGTTAAAACAGATACCGATCTTCCGGAAACTAAAATTTATATCTGCCCTGTCTGCGGTAATACCGTCGAGGGCGGCGTACCGGATGTTTGTCCCATCTGTAATGTTCCGGGCAGTAAGTTTATCGAGATAAAATAGCAAAGTCGGTAGAATTCACTAAAGGGATCCAAGACAACCGGTTTTACACAGACACTTTCCTTTTATGTCCGTTTTCGTTATCTTATAGCCATGAGTACAGAAGTCCAGGGCCTTAGAGTCCTTTGCATAGGCGAGGTAGTCGGAAAAGCCGGCATTTACTGTATTAAAAAACTCCTTCCCGAGATAAAGAAAGAAGAGAATATCGACTTTGTGATAGCCAACACCGAAGGCGTCACCGGCGGGTTCGGTATCGGCAAAAACCATTCCGTCTATATGCGAAAACTTGGAATCGACTGCCAGACCCTTGGTGAAAAAGGCTACTACAAAAAAGACATTGTAGAGCATATTGTAAAAGCACCCTACCTGCTGCGGCCGGCAAACTATCCACCGGGAAACCCGGGACGCGGGTGGCGCATCTACGACTACGGAGAAAAGAAGATAGCGGTATTCACAATGCTCGGACAGTCCGGATTTCCCCGCACCCACCTCAGCAACCCGTTCACATATGCACCGGAACTCGCGGCCCGGCTCAAGGCCGATGCAGATCTTGTAATTATGGACTTCCATGCGGCGACAACTGCCGAAAAATACACGATGTTCCATCTTATGGATGGAAAGGTGTCGGCTATTGTAGGCACCCACACCAAGGCTATGTCGGCCGACGAGCAGATTATGCCGGGCGGCACCGCAATCATATGCGACAACGGAAGGACCGGCAGTCTCGAATCTGTCGGGGGGCTTGACCCGAAGATTGAGATCGAAAAATTCCTGACTCAGGTACCCGAGCGTTCGCGTGATGCCTGGAAGAAACTGGAGCTGCAGGCTGTTGTGATTGAATTTGATGATGCCGGCAAAGCAGTTTCAATTAAGCGAATCAGAAAAGAAACGGAGGCGCCCGATGCTGGAGAAAGCGACAGTAATCAAGGTTGATGATGATATAATAACACTCGCCTGCGGTGACAGTGAAGGCTGCAGCTCATGCGCCGCGCACGGTTTCTGCGGCGGTGTGAACGATAAGACATTTGAGGCATGGAATGCTAAAAAAATAGAGCTTGCGCCGGGAAGCCGAGTTGAAGTGAATTTACCGACCGGTAAAACAATTGGATCAGCCTTTATGGTGATGATCTTTCCGCTGCTGCTGTTTTTTGTGTTTTTCTACGCTGTTAAGATGCTGTTTGGAAACCCCGGCGAAGGCCTGCAAGTAGTCGGCGGACTAATTGGTATAGCGTCCGGATTCGGAATTAATTTTCTGCTAAACAGAAATCCTAAAAAGAAGGATCTGCCTGAAATTATCAAAAAGCTATTATAATCGATAGCTTTCGCTGTCGTATTCAGTATCGGGTTATCCCAATTCCTCTACAATCTCTGATATCTTTCCGGCAATCTCTTTTAACGGCAACTGATAATCAATATAGCCCGCATCAAAGGCAACCCTGGGCATTCCGTAAACAATACAACTTTCTTCATCCTGGCCGATGGTTACAGCGCCTTTGTTAAATAACGTGCCAAGCTCGCGTGCACCGTCTTTTCCCATTCCGGTCATTATAACTCCAAGGGTGTTTCCCCCGAAAGTACCGGCGGCGGAAGCAAAGAGAACATCTGCTGACGGACGATGACCATTCACAAGTTCTGATTCATCGAGCCTTACTATCGCAGCAAGTTTCTTCCGCTCAATCTTGATATGCGCATTTCCCGGGGCAATCAGAATCCGGCCCGGTTTCAGAATATCACCGTCGGCCGCTTCTTTAACTTCAAGCGGGCAGATTCGATTAAGGCTTCGGGCAAACTCTTCGGTGAAGCCGGCAGGCATATGCTGGACAACAAGCACCGGAACCTTCAGCCCGGCGTCGATCTCCCTGAAAACCTCACGCAAAGCATTTGGCCCGCCTGTTGAAATACCTATTGTTACAAGCTCTACCTTCTTGGTTTTGATTCTTGATGATTCAGGCCTGGTAAAATCGTTCTTTGATAAAACCGGAGGGGGCAATGGAACCCGGCGCTCAGGAAGTTGTTTTTCCGGCACATATTTTTTACCATATGCAAGAAGGGTTTCAACTATGGAATCTGCTATTTCATTCAGATCAAGGGTATTCGTATCCGACGGCTTCATGATGAAGTCGGAGGCTCCCAGAGTCAATGCGTCCATCGTAACCTCAGCACCCTTCTGAGCAACTGAAGATAGAATTACTACAGGAATTTCCATTCCGCGCTTTTTACGTTCCTTCAGAAACTCGATGCCGTTCATTTCCGGCATTTCGAGATCGAGAAGGAGTACATCGGGCTTGAGCTTGGGGATCTTTTCGAGGGCAAATCTGCCGTTCATTGCCTTTCCTGCAAGGCTGAGCCCTTCTGCATTTTCTATGATGCGGCCGATGAGATTTCTCATTAACGCCGAATCATCACAGACGAGAACCGAGATGTCACTTGTACTCAAACAGTCCTCCACTTTTTATATAGACAGGCCCAGTCGGTTTTTAAAAACTCAAACTCGGTTTTCATCCCAAATAAGGACTCAGAATGTCCTATGAACAGAAAGGAATGGTAATTCAGTGAGTCCCAGAATTTATCAATTACTGCCTGTTGAGCAGCCTCATCAAAATAAATTATAACATTTCGGCAGAAGATCAAATCAAGATTGTTCTGCCCGCTGTCAAATTTCAGGTTATGATAGTCGAATTTGACAGAATTTCTAATCTCGTCGACGACCTTGTACCCTCCGTCTTTCTTTTCAAAATATCGTTTCAGGTACTTATCGGGAACACCGTTCATTCTGTTATCGGCGTAAAATCCTTCCTTGGCCGTCATTAATGACTGCAGACTCAGATCAGAGGCGGTAATCTCATAATGGATGTCGGGGGGAAGCAGCTCCTTGAACACCATAGCCAGAGAATAGGGTTCCTCGCCTGTTGAACAGCCGGCACTCCACAGTTTTATAGTTTTGCCGCCGGATTTTCTTTTATATTCAACAAGCTCAGGAATAACGTGATTTTCAAAAGTCTGAAAATGGGCCGTATTTCGAAAGAATCTTGTAAGGTTTGTTGTAACCGAATCGAGAAGGACCTTTAACTCTCCCTCATTCTGCTTGATATATCTGTAATATTCCGCCGGGGTTTCTATATTCATCTTTCGTAGACGATCTTTAAGCCTACTTTCCAGAATTGTGGCGTTCGAATCCGAGAAATAAATACCACTGGCATCATAGATCATCGTTTTGAAATTATTAAAATCTGTCTCATTTAAAAAACGCGTCATAGCGGTTCCTTGTACTTAAGTAATTTAAGTTTAGTTGTGTGAAACAGCATTGTCAACTTATATTGATTTTTTCCGATAATTCTTCGATAATCAGTATAGATGTTAAAAAAAGAGTTAATTCTTACTGCAGCCGTCTCTCTCGCACTCCTCGCTTTCAGCGGCTGCAAATTCGACTACGAAGAAAGCATGATGGCCGAAGATCTTGCAGAAGAGATTCCAGACACAATACTTAAGAATTTCTCACAGGTGATGGTGAAAGAATCAGTCCCTACTTTTTATATAGAAGCCGATGAATCAATGTCATTCGGCAAGCGCAAGGAAACAATCTTCACGGATGTACACTTCCAGGAATATGACAAGGACGGCACTGTGGTTACCGACGGCCATGCCGACAACGCCAGAATGTTTAACGAGACTGAAAGCGTCGAACTCTGGGGAGGACTGATCTTTTATTCAGACCGTGAGGAAGCATCGCTCGAAGGCGAGTATCTTTATTGGGATAATGAAAAATCAACTCTTTCGGGCAAACCCGACGACAGGATAAGCATTGTAGAAAATGACGGCTCAGAAATAGCAGGTAAGGGCTTCTTCGCCGACAGCAGAACAAAGTCGATCAAATTCAGCAGTCAAGTATCAGGAACCTGGAATAATGAATAGGAAGCTACATCTTCTATTACTATGCCTGGTCTCCTTCATCCTTGTCTCAGCTGATTTGTTTTCACAGGAGGACGCCGGAGAGGCGGTTCCTGCCGCTGCCGAAAAGAAGGATAAATCCTTTTCATTTTCAAGCAGCCGAACTGAAGCGATCCTTGCAAAGGGAAAAGAGCATACGATCCTTGAAGGCAACGCGGTGATTATCACCAACAACAAGGAAATCCGCGCCGACAGGATCGATATATACGGTGAGGATTTTGAGCTTGCGGTGTGCTCAGGCAATATTACCGTAATAGATCAGGAGAACGATACAACCCTCATCTGCGAAAACCTGAAATTCAACCGGGAAACAGAGGTTATCATAGTTGAAGGATACTCCGAGATGGAGGATCGCAAAAATGAACTGATCACTAAAAGCGGTTTCATTGAGGAAAAAAGTCAGGATGAATTTACAATCCTTCAGATAGGCGTACGCATTCTAAAGATATCGGACGGCGAAACCATGTCATGCAGGTCTGAATATGCCGGATATGACAGAAAAAACAATATTCTTGAGTTAACAGGCATGCCCCGTGTATACTGGAAAGGCGATAACTATGAGGCCTCAAGGATCATAGTTAATCTCGATACAGATGAAATAAAACTGGAAGGTAATGTCAGCGGATCAATCACTTCAGATGAATAATGAATCCATACTCAAGGTCGAAGGCCTTCGCAAGACATTCGGAAAAAAGGTTGCCGTTCAGGATGTGAGCTTTTCGATGAAAAAAGGCGAGATTGTAGGCCTTCTTGGACCAAACGGCGCCGGGAAGACAACAGTATTCTATATGATAGTCGGCTTCATCAAGGCAACGGCCGGAAAGATCCTGCTATACGAACACGATATAACCCACGACCCCATGTACAAACGCGCCCGTAAAGGCATCTCATATCTCCCGCAGGAAGCTTCGGTCTTTCGTAAGCTCTCGGTAGAGGACAATATATGGGCAATTCTGGAAACACGAAAAGATATAAATAAGGCTGAAAAGAAAGAACGCCTCGAATATCTGATCAATCAGCTCGGTATCACCGAGATTCGCAGACAGAAGGCGTTTACCCTATCAGGCGGAGAGCGCCGCCGAACCGAGATTGCCCGCGCGCTTGCTATCGAACCGGGTTTTCTTCTGCTTGATGAACCTTTCGCGGGAATCGATCCCATAGCTGTATACGAAATCAAGCGCATCGTAGAGGATCTTTCAAAAATGGGCATCGGCGTACTGATAACCGACCACAATGTCCGCGATACCCTTGAAATTACAAAGCGCGCTAATATCATTAATCTCGGTGAGATCATGGTGTCAGGCAGCCATGATGAGCTGCTCAACAATGAGATAGCACGAAAGATCTACCTCGGCGAAGATTTTAAAATGTAGCAGGACGTATTCCAAAAAACAGAAACTTCTCTTATTCCTTGACAAATTGCTTCGGCTAAATCATATTTATAGTAGGTACTAACTAGTTTTATTCATCTTCGGAGGTTCATTTGCAGTATCAGAAGCCTGTAATTATTCAGGAGCAGAGATTAAAGTTAAGCCCGCAGATGTATCAGTCAATACAGCTGATGGCCCTGCCGATTACCGAACTCAATACAAGAATTCAGGAAGAACTTGAAAAGAACCCCGCATTGGAAATAGTGTCTGAAAAAACTACCGTCTCGCTTGAAGAGGCCGAGAGGGTTCAGATCAATAAGAGAGATGAGTACGAGTACTTTGAAAATAGCTCAGATCCCGGCTTTTCAACAACATCGGGAAGGGTAGATACCGAAGCCTCCGATTCAAAGCATAAATTTATAGAGGGGACCCTGAGCCGACCCGAATCACTCCAGGATAATCTTATCTGGCAGCTGATGGTTCAGAAGATATCGAATAGAGAGCGGGAGATCGGTGAACTGCTTATTCACAATCTCGATTCAAACGGATTCCATGCAGAAAAGCCTGAAAACCTTGTTAAACCGGAAGAGCTTCATTCACTGCAGAGCATGATCGCCCTGATCCGCACCTTTGATCCGATAGGAACCTGTACCGCGGATTATAAAGAATCCCTTCTTGTTCAGATATCCTTTGATTCGAACGCTCCTGAAAAACTCGCGGACCTCGTTGATTCCCACCTTGAACAGCTCGAGAGGAATAAGACGAAAGAGATTACGAGGGCAATGTCGATTGATGAAGAGCATCTTCAGGATCTGATTACCTACCTAAAGCACTTCAACCCCTTTCCGGGCCGCGAATTTGCTATCGATGAGGTAAAATACGTAATTCCCGATCTGGTGGTAAGGTTAAAGGACGGCGAGTTTGTGATCATCCTGAACGATGAAGAGATTCCGGTTCTCGGGCTGAACACATTTTTTCAGGAACTTAACAAAGACAAGAGCAGTGAGCACAAAGACGCCAATCAGTTTGTTAAGGCTAATATTCAGGAAGCAAAATGGTTCATCAGAAGCGTGAATCAGCGAAACGAAACCCTGCTGAAAATATCTTCGGCCATCGTAGACTTTCAGCGTAACTTTTTCCTCAAGGGTCCCAAATATCTTGCCCCCCTCACCCTCAAAGACATAGCTGAAACGGTCTCTGTTCATGAAACGACAGTATCCAGAATATCGAATGCAAAATACATCCAGACAGAATGGGGCATTCTGCCGCTTAAATATTTTTTCTCAAACTCAGTGTCTGGATCAGGCTCCGACGGCTCAAGTTTCTCAAAAGGCGGAGTGAAAGAAATCATGAAGGAGATTATCGAGGAATATACAGGAGAAAAAAAATTGTCTGATCAGAAGATTTCTGATTTGCTCAAACAAAAAGGGATCAGTATAGCAAGGCGAACTGTAGCGAAGTACAGGAAAGAACTTAATATCGATTCCTCTTATACAAGGTGAAAGAAATAAATTCATCAGAAATGAATTTATTTCTTTAAACGGTATCAAATCCAAACAGATATCGTTTTCAATATTTTACGGAGGTTTCTATGAACGTAGACATTCGAGGCGTACATTACGACATCAGCGACAACACAAGGGATCATGTGGATAAAAAGCTTAAAAGGCTTGGTTTTGCAGAAGATCTGATAACAGATCTGCTGCTGACAATTACACACGACAAGAACGGTTACGGAATTGAAGCAACTGTTAATTTCAAATGGAGTAAATCGGCCCATATGAAGGTGGATACCTACGACCTGTTCAAGGGTATAGACAATCTTTTCAATAAACTCGATAATAAAGTCGTCAAAGAAAAAGAAAAGATTCAGGAACATTAAAATATGGCAGAAAATGTTTTTACGGTACTAGATCTTTTAGATCTGGATCTAAAAGAACATAATGAATTAAATCTCAAATGCCTGTGCGGTAGATCGGGACTGGCCTCTCCTATCAAGGAGCAGGATCTGAACCGCCCCGGTCTGACCCTATCGGGGTTTTTTGACGGTTTTCAGTATAACCGAATACAGGTCTTTGGAAATGGAGAAACAGCCTTTGTTAGAAAACTCGTCGCAGATGGTCAACTTGACGGATTGAAGAAATTCTTTAAGTATAAAATTCCGTGCTGCGCGTTTACCACGAACCTTCATCCGGAGCAGGTCTTTCTAGATCTCGCTGAAGAAGCCGGAGTTCCGGTTCTCATGACCGAATTAAGCTCAAGTGAATTTTCACGCAGGCTGATTCGGGCCTTAAACTCAATCTTTGCGGAAAAACAGGTTGTTCACGCAACCCTGGTTGAGGTCTTCGGTATTGGAATCCTGCTTAAGGGCGCAAGCGGAATAGGAAAAAGCGAGTGCGCGCTCGAATTGATTGAGCGAGGCCACAGGCTGATAGCCGATGACGCAGTGGAAATAAGCTGCGTCAACGGAAATTTGATACTCGGCAAGGGTGTTAATGACATTGCCGGTCATCATATGGAGATCAGGGGACTCGGAATTATAAATGTCAGCCACATTTTCGGAGTCGGCTCTATCAGGGACAGCAAGCAGGTTCAGCTTGTTGTTGAACTCGAAGAATGGGACTCCAGCAAGGTCTATGACCGATTAGGCTCAAACGAAACTACAATAGACTATTTAGGGGTAGGACTTCCCGTTGTAACAATGCCGATTAAACCGGGACGTAATATTCCAATTATAATAGAAACCGCGGCTATGAATGAACGGCTTAAGAAGCTCGGTTATTATTCAGCCCGGGAATTCAATCAAAATGTATTAAAATGGCTTGAGGGGCAGAATGCCCGCGCCGCTTATTACGATAAAAACAATTTGAAATAGTATCGACTCAGAGGATAAAAATGCAAACACAGGACGTAACTATAAAAAATAGAGCGGGAATACACGCCCGGCCCGCCGCATTAATTGTACAGACAGCAAATGAATTTGAATGCGAAATTTATCTGGAAAAAGATAACAACAGTATAAATGCAAAATCAATAATGGGTATCATAACACTCGGCGCGGGATACAATACCGTTGTCAACGTAAAAACCGATGGTGAAGATGAAGAGGATGCACTTCAGGCAATTGTTAAACTATTTGAGAATCGTTTTGAGGAGGACTAGCCACGGGAAAATTTCTCGTCGCAGCACTATTATTCTTACTCATTCCGCTTAAAATATTCAGCGTCGGGCTGGAGCTGAATATTGATTTCAACATTGATCCGCCCGAACTTGTCATATTTATATCAGACATTGAACACAACCCCTTTTTACAGGTTCTTGAAGAAGGATACAGCTCAGAAATAGTATATACTGTCAGAATGAGAAATAAGAATATAGCCGGTGCATTGATGAATCCATCAGGCCGGAGAAGCTGGACCATCACCAAGACTGCAGTGAAAGAATACCTCACAAATATGTACCTTCTTGATACAGACGGAACAGACTCGGCATTTCAGAACGCTGCCGGCTTTACTGATGATTTTTTTTCATGCAGAACCCCAGTTCCCGCCGAGTTTTTCTCTTCAGACGACTATTTGCTTGAGGTGAAGGCGTCGGTGGATCTGATCGCAAGACCCGCACCGCTCTCGCTTCTTGATCCTTTTATCCGTTCAGAAATAACCAATACGGGGTGGCTCCGTTTTGGCGATTAATAGTAAGAAAGCAGGAGCATCACGATCAGGACTCGTCTCGGTTTTTCTGCTCTACATTCTTCTGATAATACTTACCTATTACCTCACCGGCGAGGTTCTCCGCGGTGTACCGACAGGCGGTGCCACAGGAATGATAATAATTTCCGCGGCCTTTATCCTGCCGCTGGGTCTTTTTATCTATGTACTGGTTAACGTCAGAAAGCTGATCCTGGACATCCGGCATAGCAGACCGGGAGCGAGATTTAAAACACATCTCATCCTGTTTTTTTCTCTTATTGTCCTGCTTTCAGCTATACCGCAGACGATAGTCTCGATGCGTTTCGTGAACACAGCAATCAACACCTGGTTTTCTCCGGAGATCGGCAATGCGATCACCGGAGGGCTGAACCTCTCACTCGCTTACTACAACGATAAAATCGACACCCTCGTGGATTTTGCCGAAGGACCGGTTTTCAACAATATGCTCTCGGATATTGAACGATCTCCGCAGAGGATGTGGACGAATATTCATAATGCAAACCCTGGAATTGATTCAATTCAGATCTTCGATTCGGAAGAGGCATCGGTTTTCTTCAGCGGCAGATCGGGGGCAGAGCTTGAAACGGCACCCTCACTCGACGGAGCCGACGGCCTTCTTCCACGTGAAGACAGGGAGGAAACGAGTCTGCTTCGCTACCTGCAAATCCATGAATCCGGAGAGGACGTATACACGGTTGTTATCAGTTCCCTTCTGCCGCAGAATCTGGATGACACGGCACGCAGTCTGACTGCGGCCAGAGAGGTTTTTCTTACATATCAGAAAAACCAGCAGGATTTCACGACGTTGCTTTATATTTTCTATACCTTCTTTACAATACCGCTTGTGCTGCTTTCCATTCTGATCTCGTTCCTTCTCAGTGATGAGGTAATCCGCCCGATAGTCAGCCTCGAGGCGGCGACACGCAGGGTTTCAGAAGGGGATTATTCATACCGCATCCTCACCCGCTCCGGCGATGAGCTTTCCAATCTCACAAAATCCTTCAATCAGATGATGGAAGAGCTGGAGAACTCCAGGAAGAAGATTCTTCAGACCGAGAAGATTACAGCATGGCAGGAAATTGCGAGACAGCTTGCGCATGAACTGCGTAATCCGCTTACCCCCATTAAACTTTCTTCTGAGAGGCTGCTTAGAAAATACAGAAAAGATCCTGATAACATCGAAACGATCCTTGAACCTGCTCTGACCAACATCATTACTGAAGTAAACGCCCTGGATAATCTGTTGAAGGAGTTTCGGGACTTTTCAAGACTTCCGGCGCCGACCCTTTCAGTACAGAATATCTGCACTCTGATCACCGAGACTATGGCAACATATAAGACATCATTCCCCCGGATAAAGTTCAATTACACTACGGAGTATGACGACATTAACCTCAATGTCGATCCTAAACAGATGAAACAGGTATTCTCAAATCTATTTAAAAACAGCTGTGAAGCTATGGAATATGACGCCGGCTCAATTTCCATCCAAACCGACCTTGTCAGAAAGGGAAATTCAAGCTACTGTAGAATAAGAATTCAGGATACCGGTTCAGGTATCGATTCAGAAAAACAGGAACAAGTATTCAATCCGTATTTTACGACAAAAACAGAGGGCACCGGTCTAGGGCTTCCAATTGTAGAAAGGATAATATTTGATCATAAGGGACAGATTTGGTTCGAATCCGATAAGGGACACGGGACAACATTTTTTATAGACCTACCATTGGAGAAAAAATTTGGCTAACATTCTTGTCATTGATGACGAACCTGGAATTAGAACAGTACTGCGGGATATCTTTGAAGATGAATCATACAGGGTTTATGACGCCGGAGACGGAATTCAGGGACTCGAAATGCTTGCGTCCGAGATCATCCATCTTGTTGTACTCGACGTCTGGCTGCCTAATATAGGCGGTATTGATGTTCTGAAGAAGATTAAAGAAGAATATCCGGAAATAGAAGTCATCATCATCTCAGGTCATGCCAATATTGATCTCGCCGTCAAAGCAGTAAAGTTCGGCGCCTTTGATTTTCTTGAGAAACCCCTCTCTCTCGACAAGATTCTGACCCTTGCACGCAACGCTATTGCAATGAATGCTCTTAAAACTGAGAACAAGCAGCTTAAATCAACGGTTCTAGCGGAAGAAAAGATGATCGGCGAAAGTGAACCGATTAAATTGATTAAGAAGACTATTAATCAGAGTGCCGGTTCCGAGGCAAAAATCCTCATTACAGGAGACAACGGCACCGGTAAAGAACTGGTAGCCCGCGATATTCATCGAAAATCACAGCGAAGCACCAGGGCTTTTATTGAAGTCAACTGCGCAGCTATTCCCGACACCCTGATAGAAAGCGAACTATTCGGTCACGAAAAGGGTGCATTCACCGGCGCATTGTCTAAAAGGAAAGGCAAATTCGAAAGCGCCGACGGCGGGACCCTCTTCCTCGATGAGGTGGCCGACATGTCGCTTTCAGCACAGGCCAAGGTGCTCCGGGTAATTCAGGAAATGCGGTTTGAACGGGTGGGGAGCGAAGAGACGCAGAAGGTTGATGTCAGAATTATTGCCGCGACAAACAAGGACATTAAACAGGAAATAGCCGACGGAAATTTTCGGGAAGATCTCTACTTTCGACTCAACGTTGTCCCTATTCATGTGCCGACCATGTCCGAACGTAAAGAAGATATTCCGCTTCTCATAGAACACTTCATCGAAGAGATGCATAAGAGTGAGAATATATCAGCATCGGGCTTCAGTCCCGCGGCGCTCGACGCCATTATTGAGTACCGCTGGCCGGGAAACGTCCGGGAGCTGAAAAATTTCGTAGAACGTGTTACAATTATGTCTGAAGAAGATGTTATCAGTGTAGAGACCGCCTTGAAATTTCTGGGTTCAAACGATGTGAAACCGGAAAAAATCAGCAACCCTCTGATAGATAAATTCAGCAAAATGAAGCTCACTGAAGCAAGAGATGAATTTGAACGAATGCTTTTACTTCATAAACTTGAAGAAAACGAGTATAATATAACAAGAGCCGCACAGAGCCTTGGAATCTATCCCAGTAATCTTCACGGTAAGATCAAGAAATTTGATATTGAGATAAAAAAATGAAGGAACTGACAAAACGCCAGGAAGAGACATTAGATTATATCAGGGGTTTTATAGAACAGCATAACTATCCCCCCACTATCAGGGAAATGGCTGCTTCGTTCGACATCTCCGTGAAGGGCGCATACGATCATATTAAAGCCCTCGAAAAGAAGGGACGGATTAGATGCGACGGTAACAGATCCCGTACTATCGAAATCCTTGACAAGAAACCGCCAGCAGAACCGGAAACCATTCCGGTACCGATCCTCGGCAAGGTTGCAGCGGGCAAACCGCTCTTTGCCGAAGAAAATTTTGAAGGCACGATGAATATGCCGGCCAGCCGTTTGGGAAAGGGTAAATTCTTCGCTCTTCATGTTGCCGGAGACAGTATGCAGGACATAGGAATCCTTGACGGTGACATGGCTATTTTCAACCAGCGTAACACAGCAGAAAACGGCGATGTGGTTGTTGCAATGATTAACGATGAAGCCTACACTCTCAAGCGGTTCTACCGCGAAAAGAACAGGATTAAACTGAAGGCCGAGAATCCGGTTTATCCTCCGATTTATACACAGAATGTGAAGGTTCTCGGAAAACTAAAATGCATCGTAAGGGATTATGACTGATACAGCCTGGCTTCTCTCCGGACCTGAGGCCGGAGAACGTACAAACTTTCTAAAACAGCTTAAAAATAAACTCATCGAGCAGTTCGGCGAAGAACCCGAACAACATAGATTCTACCCTTTTGAGAGTACAGTTTCCGAAATTCTGTCTCTTGTGAAAAACGGTTCGCTTTTCTCGGCATGGAAACTTATTCTAATCGGCCAGTCCGATCTGCTGAAGAAAGCTGAGATTGATGAATTCAAGACCTATCTCGCGAACCCTGCAAAGGATGCGATCCTTATTTTTCTTTCTGATGAAACATCGTTAAAAAACGGGCTTGGGAAAATCATCCCTAAACAGAACCAGAAGATCTTCTGGGAAATGTTCGAAAGCCAGAAGAAAGGCTGGCTTTCAGGCTTCTTCCGCAACCGCAGAATCGAAATCGAGGCTGACGCTATTGAACTGCTGCTGACGCTGATAGAAAACAATACTGCCGATATGAAAAAAGAATGTGAGAAACTTGCCATTTTTTTCGGCGAGGGCGCTTCAATTTCCAAGGTAGATATTGAGAATTTCTTCTACCACGGAAAGGAAGAGAACGTATTTTCGCTGTTCAACAGGATAGCCGCCGCCGATTTAGGGGGCTCAATCGAGATACTGCAGAAAATAATGCTCGGAAACGAAACAAATACCGTTCAGCTTTTAGGCGGGCTTATGTGGCAGCTTAGAAATCTTCAGGGGATCGCCGCAGAACTGAACCGCGGCGAATCATTTCAGTCTGCCTGCTACAAGAATAATATCAGAGCGAAAAAGGCGCAGGCTGTGTATTCCGAGGCGCTGAAACACTATAACGAGAAAAATCTACGGGACATTATAGCTCTCACCGCCGACTACGATATCAAGCTCAGAACAGCGCGGCAGGAGCAGCGCGAAATAACAGCACAGCTCTATCTCTACTCACTCATTGAGCAGAAGGGTTCGGCACAAATTCTATAACAGCCTTCAGACCGTAGCGGTTTGAAGGATACACACCGTAAACAGGCTCATCGAGAACAATTTCAGCAGACAGGGGTTTGACGCCGGCACCTCGTATCATTATATAATCACTACGATAGCGCCCGGAACCCTCTTTTAGAGCCGCCTGCGGACTGCCGTCGGGGATCTTTTCAAAGTTCGAGTTCTCTTCAGTATCAATCGTGAAACCCGGACCGCGCCCCGTGCGCTTGAAGACATCAACAAAACCCGCATCAGTCAGAACTGAAAGCTCCCCGCTTCCGGGCAGCGCGTTGAAGCTGCCCATCAGAACGACCGGGCTTTCGCCGGCAATGCTGTTAATAAATGAGAGGGTTTCTGATGCCTGAGCCCGTCTGCTTGCTGACCCCTCAACGGCATTAGAAACAAGTTCCGTGTATTCATCAGCAGAGATGCGTCCCTCAAGATATCCCTTAAGCAGGCCTTCGAGACTCTTTTCATCATCGAAGAGTGATTCGGTCCATACGATAGAAAAAACATAGAATGATGTATCACCGGCAGTAATCAGGCTTCCGAATATCTGAACTCCCTTTTTTGAAAACAGAGTCACCGGTCCCGTTGAAAGTAAACCGTTCAAATGCAGACGGCCTGCCGATTCTGTACTCAGGCTTTCAGCTGTCAGGATTGCATCGCCTTCTTTAAGGTTTGCAGGCAGGCTGACCGGACCGAAACGGACTCCGCTGCGGGAAACCCAGACCTCAGCCGCCATTCCCAGTTCAGCGGCAATCGAAGAAGCCTGTGCAGCAGCCGGATTGAGACCGTTCAGAACGATTACATCGGCGCCGGTTTCCGCTAAGGCAGAAGTCAAAATCTCATTTCTGAAGAGTCTGTCGTTTTCCGGCTCAAACTCGTCGCAGGAGAAAAATCCCCGGGCATCCAATGCCGACCACGCATTCATAGTCACGAAGGTTAGTTCCTCAGCTGCTGCTGCCTGCAGGAGGAATAAAAACAGGATGATGGAAAATGTTATCTTTATTATTCTTTTCATAGTGGTTCCTGCTGACATTATAATACGATTAGCAGAAAGAGAAAGAATTTTTAGGCATTTGGGCAAAAAAAAAGCCGGACTGATTACCGGCTTTAGAAGATACAGTGACGTGCGAAACGGCACCTGAATCCTCACTGATTTTTAAGGGCTTTATAGTCCTTTTTTATAATCAATGTCTATTTGCCGGCTTAGCACCGGCTGTCCTTTTCTGGTGGAGTCATCGGCTCCTCCTTCATGCAAGTTTGGAAGCTGGCGGACTTTCAGTCCACTGCTTGTTTTTAACCTCGTCTGTATTAAATTTAGTACAGTTTAGCTGATAAGTCAAATTTTTTATGAGTTTTTTTCTAAGTTTTTATTCCTGTGTATTTCGGCAAGCAGCGCCTTTACCGAATCACTCCGTAAGCCTGCGGCCTCTTTCAGCTTCTGCTCCGACTGTCTGCCTATCTCTTCAAGCGAACCAAAGCTCTGGATAAGCTTACGGCTCTTTGAGGGACCAATACCGGGAATACCCTCCAGGATTGAAAAACGGCTGTCCTTCTGCCGCATCTTCTTGTTGAAGCCAGTGGCAAAACGGTGAGTCTCATCACGCACATACTGAAGCACCCTCAGGGCCGGATCACCCTCAGGCAGATTTATCGGACGGCTTCGGCCGTGAAGATATATCTCCTCATTCCGCTTGGCAAGACCGGCGAGAGGAATGTAGTCCAGGCCCAGCGCAGTCAGAAC
>DMKD01000035.1:22041-30535 GCA_003454605.1 Spirochaeta sp.
AGGGTTTTCAAATGAAAATGGCGGTAATTGCTTTTATCCGGAGTTCCGTCCTTGAACGATACAAGCGAGGCCGCTGGATACTTGCCTGAAAGCTGTGCTATATCAAAGCCTTCAATCCTCCGGGGCAGCTTAACCAGGCCCAGAACACTCTTGAGTGCTGAGAGCCCCTCTTCGTTCTTAACCTGACGTTTCCGTTTTGCGATATCCTGCCAGGCATTTTCTTCCGCCATTTTGAGTATTGATTTATTCTGACCTTTCTCGGGAAATACTAAGCCGGGCCGGGCATTCTTTTCTTTTCGGAAAAAGTCCTTTATCAGCTCGAGACTTATCAGTCTGGAAAAAAATATCTCGTGCGGAATCTCATCAAGATCGGAATAATACTGGATAATAAACTGTTCAAGTGCCTCTTCATCCGTCGAGACAAACTCGGTCCGGTAGAGATCACGCCCCGTCAGTCTTCCCTCCCGCATCTGAAAGACCGCAAAGGTATAGAGATTCTCAAATGATGAGAATGAAATGTAGTCACGCTGCTGATCGTTGAAATCAATTATTCTTTGATTGAACTCTTCAATCAAACCTTCCGCTGCCATGAAGGCATCCCTGAATTCGGCAGCCCGTTCATACTCCCGGCCCAGGCTGGCTTCAGACATCTTATCTTTTAACCAGTTCAACAGGCTGTCATTGTCGCCCGAGAGCAGGTCTTCAACCTGTGAAACAATCTTTCCGTAATCCTCTACTGAAATCTTGCCGACGCAGGGCGCCGAACAGCGGCCGATGTGATAATAGAGACAGGGATTGTCCCTCTTTTTCAGAGCACCCCGGCATTTTCTGAGCTTGAACATCTTATCAATTGTCTCGATATAGATATTCAGGAGCCCGGCTGAAGAAAAAGGACCAAAATACTTCGATCCGTCCCGGATTATCCTTCTTGTCTTAAAAACCCTCGGGTAATCCTCTTTTGTTATCCTGACGACTGGATAACTTTTACCGTCCTTAAGCCGGATATTATATCGCGGTGTCCATTTTTTGATCAGGATGTTCTCAAGCAGCAGGGCTTCATACTCTGACTCGGTGACTATAGTTTCAATATCATTAATTTTGGATACAAGAACTGTGGTTTTCGGATCTCTGTTCCTGAGAAAATAGGAACTTACCCGCTTTTTGAGATTTACAGCCTTTCCGACATAGATAATTTTACCGCTTTTGTCCTTCATCAGATAAACCCCTGAAGATTCGGGGAATTCCCGGACGGCAGCCTTTAATCTTTCCATAACAATACTGATTATAAGATAATGATTTAATGGTATTCGGTCTACAATCCGATTATTAATAAGAAGCTATGTACACTAAAAAGATTATTATAATTATTATGATGTTTACCGTTGCGGCCGGTGCCCTCTTCTCCGAGCAGATTCAAATAGGGGGCTCGGCAGGATGGGGCGGTCTATACAGCATGGAAACGGGCATCAGCGGTCCTGAAGGCGCCTCATACCTTCATCTGGCCGATAGTGAATACCGCCTTAGTGCCGACACTGAGCTGCTGTTTCATTTCAACAGTGCTATATCGGATGAAAGCGGTAATTACACCGTGAAACGAAATACAGGCGTTGTGGTTTCACCGAAGCTCGCAAAAAAAGGCGGCGGTTCGGCCGTGTTCACCGGTGAGCAGACCTTTATAGAGCTTATTCCCGATGAAACAGCGGCATTCGCGGCAGGAAGCGGCAGGCTGAACGATTTTTCAATAGAATTCTGGCTGAATCCGGCCAGACTCTCCGAAGGCGAAACGATTGTCCGCTGGCGCGGGGCAACTGATGCAGCCGGAGAAGCGGGTGACGAGCCCCTTCAGCAGGAGATTCTCTGTGCAGTTTCGGGAAGAGATCTCTTTTGGGAACTAAAAAATATCTTTCTGACTCCTGAACTCGGCCCCACCTCCTTTGTGCTTGAGTCATCACGCTCTCTGATTCCAAAGAGATGGCATCACCATATGCTTCGCTACCATGACGAGACGGGGCTGCTTGAATATCTTATAGACGGAATACCCGAAGACATTACCTACACAAGCCGCGGCGGCACCGAGGAGCAGGAAATATTCTACCCCTACATAGGGGCGGCAAAGGCTTCGGGTTTCATGATCGGTCGCGGTTTTACCGGTTTTATTGATGAGCTTAGGATTACAAACTCGTTTGCAGAACCCTTGCTGAATAAATACAGCATGAACAGCGGTACTGCCGTGACCGGAATTATCGATCTCGGCAATTATGATTCGCGTTTTCTCAATATTCAATCAAAGAGCAGACTGGAGGGAAAGACCCAGATCTACTATTATTACAGGATATCCAATAGATATTTTCTGCCTGACACAGAATATCCCCGATGGAACCAGTTCTCGGCAGGAGAGATGCTGCCGCCCGATGTGAAAGGCCGCTATCTGCAGATAATGACCGAGCTGTTTCCCGACGGCACCGGGTCAAACAGTCCGCAGCTTCAGGAGTTCACCCTCGAGTTCAGCAGAAATCTTCCTCCTGTACCTCCGGCATACATATCAGGAGAAGCCGGCAGCGGTAAAGCCGTATTAAACTGGCAGCCGGTTACCGACGCTGATATCGGCGGATACAAAATCTATTACGGATATAAACCCGGGATGTATTTCGGTCATGACTCAGCCGCTGGGAACTCACCGATCGATGCAGGAAATGCCCTCAATTTTGAAATGGAAGGTCTTGAGAATGGTAAACTTTATTATTTTGCTATAACATCATATGATAATGCAGAGATCCCCCATGAAAGTGTTTTTTCGAGGGAGATAAGTATCAGACCATCAGCAATTATCAGGGATCAATAATGACAGACGACCTTTTTACCCGCTCCAGATACGCGCTTCTAACCGGCGATCTTGTACAGGCAGAAACCCTATGCCTCCAGCTCGTTGAACGTCAGCCTTCGAATACTAACGCTCATCTGCTCTTGGGCAGCATCTACATCAAGGAAGGCAAGCTTCAAAGCGCGCAGAAGATCTTTGAAACCCTGACAGATGCTGAACCCGATAATGCCGATGCGTGGATCGACGCAGCCCTTGTCTATCAGAAACGCGGAAAGCTTAAAACAGCCCTGAATGCCGCACAGAAAGCATATAAGCTCGCAGATGATCGAGCCGATATCATTTTCAATATCGGTAATATTCACCGACAGCTTGGTGAACTCACAAAGGCTGAGGAAATCTATAACCTGGCCATACGCAAAAATTCGAACTTCATTTCATCATACAACAATCTTGCCCTGCTTCTCTTTAACGCCGGCAGGCACAGCGAAGCAGAGGATGTTCTGGAACGCGGCCTGCTGATTGACGAAAATAACCCCGGCCTTCATTTCAACCTCGCGAATCTGTATTCAGTCAGGGGAAATTATGATTTGGCGGCTGGAGAATACCGCACAGCCTTGAAGATCAATCCCGGATGGGAGGAATGTCTGCTTAATCTCGGCGATCTGCTTAAAAAGGAGCAGCCCGAGGAAGCAGCGAGGATGTACCGGAAGGTAATGGATCTCTCTCCTGATTCACAGGATGCTAAATGTAAACTCGGAGAGATTGTTTTTGAAGGTGGAAACCATGAGGAAGCCGAGGTAATCTTTACAAGGATTATCACTGAAACCCCGCTTTATACCCCTGCCGCTGTAAATCTTGCTGCTGTATACTATGCTGAAAAACGTCTATCTGAGGCGGAAAAGCTGCTGCGCGAACACCAGGAGAATGATCCGGACAATCTTGAACTCAGACTTCTGCTGGGAAACCTCCTGCTTGAAACCGGAAAATACAATGAGGCATTTACCAATATCCGCTTCGTTCTCGACCGCAACCAGAATGAAAGCCGCGCGTGGTTTTCCCTTGCCAGACAGTTCAGCCTCAGCGGAAAGAAAGACCGGGCGCTTAATACCTACCGCAAAGGGCTCAAGATCAACCCCGATGCTCATGCAGCAAGGCTGCAGCTTGCCCTACTGCTGAAGAGTCTGAATAAAATAGACGGAGCAATCACTGAATGTGAATATATCTATAAAAAGAATCCGGAGGATCTGGCTCCCGCACTCCTGTTGGCCAAGCTTTATATCGAGAAGCATGAATATAAAAAGGCAGCTGATATTCTTGAAGCTTTGACTGATGCAAATCCGGAAGACATCAAGCTGCTGCAGATGTATGCGGAGACGGCAAAAAAAGCAGGCCTCACCGAAAAAGCGCTGAAGGCTGCTGAGAAACTGGCGGCTGCCCGGAATGAAGATGAAGACGACTTTGATCTCGATGAACTTAATGAAGATTTACAGCGTTTCGACGAAATGGCGGTTGAATACGCAAATGAATACGGCAACCGCTGGAATAAGAATCTGAGGGCTCTTGCAGGCCTCATAGACGTAAAACCGCAGGTTCATGAAGAAGGCAGCTTTCTTTTCGACGGTCTGCAGGATATCGCCGGAGAATATGTTCCGATCCTCGATGTCGGCGGCATAGATCCCGTTATTCTTTTCGACGAGGAGGAAGATTTTCTCACCCTTACTGATGAAGATGAGTTCATTCCGCCGCCCGAGGAGGACGAAGATGAACCGGAGGAGGAGATTGCCGCAGTGCCTGTACCGCCCCAGCAGCCGGCTCAGGGCTCTTCTGAACAGGCTCCGCCGCTACCTGAGCCATCGGCGCCCCAATCCCCGCCGCCGCAGGCTTCCCCACCTCAGACACCGCCTGCGCCGCCTGCGCCGCCTATTAATTTCGGAAGTCCGCTGACGATAAAGCTGGAAACACCGCCGATAGTTGTGCAGCAGATCTCGCCGCCGGAGCCGGAGTTGGAATTGGAAGAGAAAGAGGAAGAGGAAGAAGAACCGATTACAGAAGAAGAAGACTTCATTCAAAGTGAAGATCCTGATACCCCGAAGCAGGAGGAAGAAGATAATCTCTTCGGCTACCTCGATAAACTCACAAATTTTCTGCCTTTGGATAAGCGGGATGAATACGTTAATTCAGATACACGCCTTAAACTCGCCGCACTTAAAAAGAAGATGGATGGAGATCCGGGGCTTATCTCAAAAATTCAAAGCAGAAGAGGTAAAGAGGTTCCGGAGGAAGTTGTAAAACCTATAAAATTGACAAAATCCAAAATTGGTAATACCCTGAACTTTATGACCGGCCTAACAGATGCACTCCCCGATGCAAAGATTGCCGAGTCTCTCGGCGACAAAATCAAGGATATACTCAGCCGGCTTAATTCGGAAAAGGAAAAACTTGATGATTAAAGCAATTGAGAAGTTTATAGATAAGATGCCCAGCCTTCCCGCTACCGTAAGCAGAGTAATGGAGATATGCGATGATCCGGCTACATCCCCTGCAGATTTAAACAAAGTAGTCGGTCTAGATCCGGTTCTCATGGGCAAGGTAATGCAGCTTATCAATTCAGCTTACTACGGTAGACCGAACAAGATTACATCCCTTGTCAGAGCGATAATCCTTCTGGGGCTAAATACAGTAAAAAATCTGGCCCTCAGCACGGCCGTACTTGGAAACCTCTCATCCGATCATGCGAACGATATTCTGAATATGGACGGCTTCTGGGAACATTCGCTCTGTACTGGTGTAATTGCAAAGAAGATCGCCGCCGCCACCAGAATAGATCCCAAACTACATGAAGAATACTTCATCGCCGGGCTTCTGCATGATATCGGGAAAATTCCATATACAAACTGCTTTCCTCAGGAATATCTCACCGCAATCTCAAAATCCGACCTTAATAACACTCCGCTTCACAAGGTTGAAACAGAACTCTTTGGTTTCGATCATCAGGAAATAGGAGCATTGATTACGAAACACTGGAAGATAGAGGGTGCAATCAGAAACGCAGTAGAATTTCACCATAGGTCGAATGAATATGAAGGTGAGAACAAGTCGCTCGTTTACGCTGTGGCCGTTGCTGATTACCTCTCCTTATATCTCGAACGGGGTTTTGCCGGAAACCGCCATCCAGTTGAACCGGAATCCTTCGTCTATGATGCTCTGGGTATCAGTTTTGATCAGCTTGAGGCAATGAGTGATGAAATTAAAAAAGAGATAGATAAAGCAAGAGTCTTTTTGAAAATTTCTCAATAATCAGCACAGGGGAGGCATATTAATGAAGGTTAAATTCTGGGGAGTCAGAGGCTCCACTCCATGTCCCGGACCGGATACCGTCAGAATCGGCGGTAATACCTCCTGTATTGAATTACGCTATGGAAATGAAGAGGAACTGATTATCATAGATGCCGGCTCGGGAATCAGACTCTTAGGCAATCATCTAATGAAAAGCGGCAGCTGTCCGAAAAAGATCAAGATATTTCTCACTCATACCCATTCTGATCACATCATGGGCCTGCCCTACTTTACCCCGATCTATATCCCCGGGTTTACAATTGACATCTACGGTCCGGTAACCTATGAAGAGGAAGGACTTGAAAAAATTATTTCAGACCAATTCTCATACAGATATTTCCCGGTCAAACATTCCGAGCTCAGTGCCGAAATGACCTATCATCATCTTCAGCAGACCGAGTTGAATTTCGGCGATCTTAAGGTTTCAACCCATTATCTTAATCATCCCATTCTCACCCTTGGATATCGTTTCGAATATGACGGGAAGGTAATCAGCACAGCCTATGATACCGAACCATTCTTCAACCTATTTCCCGAGGATCCGGAAGATCCTTCCTACGACGAATTCGCGGCCACGGAAGGAAAACTTGCGGCTTCAGAAGCGAATGAAGAAATCAACAGCTTTCTTGAAGGCTCGGACATTCTCATCCATGACAGCCAGTATACCGGCGAAGAGCTAAGCACAAAATACAGGGGATGGGGCCACTCATCTTTCGAATGGACGGTAAAACTTGCCGGAGAAAACGATGTTAAAAAACTCCTGTTTTTCCATCATGCCATGGAGCGTACAGATCAGGAACTTGAATCACTGCTGGAGAGCTATCGAAAAAATGATGCCGCAGATTATCCTGATCTGAAGATAGATCTGGCACGTGAAGGCAATATCGAGGAATGCTGATTTAAGATTTACTGTCAGGGAAGAAAATCAAGCCTTCTGCCTTTGCCGAAGGCGGTATCCTGCCAGCTGTCTATATTCAGTTCGATTCGTACAGCAGCACCGGTAGGCATAAGAATGCTTCGATCATCGCTGAGTTCCTGTGCAGCCCAGCTTAAGCCGTTATTATGTGAAAAAAGAAATACGTCCGAGAACCTCTCATCTATGTCCTGAATGCACTCAAGAATATCTCCCGGTGAAGGGAGGTAGAGACTCTCCAATTGGAGGATATCTTCAGGGGCAAGACCGCAGCCTGATTCGGAAATAAAGATTTCTGCGGTCTGAAGAGCCCTCTCAGCGGGACTCGATATGATTAAATCGGGCTGAAAGCCAAGAGATGTTAACCGCTCAGTATTCAGACGAGCCTTATCAATCCCCTTCTGTCTCAGCGGACGGTCGTAATCACGGTATGATGAATCATGAACCGCTGCCGCATGGCGGATCAGCGTAATATACTTCAAATCAGAGAAGCTCCAGCTTCATCTCCTTTTCGTTACCGTGAAACTCTCCCGTATCCACAAAGCCGAGGCTCTTGAAAAACCAGGAAGCATTTCCTTTCTCAGGAACATAACAGAGATAGATCTCATTGCAGTCAGGAAGATCTTTAAGAAAATCAATAACGGTTTCCATAGCCTGGCGGCCGTAACCCTTAGATTGAAAATCCTTGTCTATCATAAATCTCCAGATCTCATAATGAGGAGAATCCGGATCAAGATACAGCAGTATAAATCCGACAGCAGTGTTGTCTGCATAGATAGCCCTCATCCATGAGAACCTTGAGAAGTGCGCCTGAGCAATTGATTTTGCGTTATTTGTAATCAGATGATTCTGACTATCAGAGACTTCAAGTGAAATAATATCCGAAAGTGAATCTTCCGTTATTTCCTGCAGACTTATTTTTACCTTATTTGCCATTTAATCCCTCCTTGGAATTTTGCAGCATCAACGGTCCGGTGAGGACCGCAGTGTCGGTAATTAATTATTATATCAGGCTCTCCAGTTTAGATCACCTGTTTTATTCTATTCACGGCTTTCTAATTCTTTGAAAATTTCTTCCGGTTTGATATCAGCCGCCGCAAGAAGAACCAGCATATGGTAAATTAAATCAGAAGCCTCAGAAACGATCTCATCATGATCCTCTGCCAGCAGAAGCTCAATCGCTTCTTCTCCGGTTTTTTTCTTAATTTTCGACATGCCCGAATTGAAAAGGTGGGTCGTATATGAGCCCTCAGGCATATCTTTCTTCCGCTGCTCGATAACCGCATATAGGCGCTCAATTATCTCTGAGCGGCCGGAGCCGTTAGTCTGATGGGGGGGATCATCGGATGAGGGGGTTTCTCCGGCTTCTGTGCTTACGCCGCTCCGCACGACTACCTCATACCAGCCGTTTTTTTCGCGGAATG
>DMKD01000263.1 GCA_003454605.1 Spirochaeta sp.
AGTATTGCAGGAACCGTTTTTCTTTGCGACAACTATCAGAGAAAATCTGATGTACGGCAGACCTGAAGCAACAGAAGATGAGATGATAAAGGCGGCAAAGATAGCCAATGCCCATCATTTTATCAGCTGTCTCCCGGACGGTTATGACACCAAACTGACCGAACGCGGAATGAATATATCTCAGGGAGAACGACAGCTGCTCGCCATAACCCGAACAGTTCTCTCTGATCCTAAGATTCTGGTACTCGATGAAGCTACCAGCAGTATCGACAGTCTGACTGAAGTTAAAATTCAGGAGGGCTTATTACGTCTAATGAAAGACCGTACAAGCTTTGTAATTGCTCACCGCCTGTCAACTATCAAGAATGCCGACAGAATCCTGGTTGTTCATGATCATCGTATTGTTGAGGAAGGTACTCATTCTGAATTGATAGAGGCAGGGGGCTTCTACCACAAACTTTACAGCATTCAATTTCAGAAGGCAGAGGTAACGGAAGAAATGAAGATTTAAACCCGTGTCGGGTCACTGACGGAACAGACTTTGTTCCGGCCGGCTTCTTTAGCCTTGTAAAGTCTTGAATCAACCTCTTTCAGAAGAGAATCCTGATCTGAATAATCGTTCCAGGACGCGACACCGAAACTTGCGGTTATGTGAAGATCATTTATGAATTTCATTTTTTCCACACTCTCACGAAGACGACTCGCGAAGCCTGCGGCAGCATCTATGTCGGTTTCCTGACAGATTACGAAAAACTCCTCACCGCCCCATCGGCCGCATACATCAACTTCACGGATGTTGTTTTCAAGAATCCTTGAGAACTCACGAAGTACGGAATCACCAATATGATGCCCGTAATTATCATTGATCAGCTTAAAATGATCGAGATCTATCATGATTACTGAGAAATCACTCTCATAACGGTCGGCCTTCATACAGACCTCACCGAACACCTCATCAAGCTTTCTTCTGTTATAGAGTCCCGTTAATCCGTCTCTTATAGACTGCTCGCGCAATTCCTGGTTGATTGTCTCTATACGCTTATTATTGATAAATGAGTGAATATGCCGTTTTCTGTTCATAAGCATAATTATCATTGCAATTATCCCGTTAGAAATAATATCAGAACGGAAATTTGAGACCTGAATCTCCGGATGGAAAAAGGGGATAAGAATAAGAGCAGCAGATGTAATGGCAAAATAAATCACTATAATCTGTAATCTCCCGAATACGAAGATTACTGCAATCCCGTAGAGGGCTGCAATATAGATTGCAGGAATGGTGAATATCTCTGTTCTAACCACCATGAACCTGCAGAGAGCAGTCGCCATACCGAAAGCAGCAAAACTCAGCTCAAACAATTCGTGGGCTATATTCACCCGGGCAGGAGTACGATATAGGAATACAAAACAAGTAATGAAGAAACACAGCATACTCGCTGAAGATGCAAAGTAGATATGCTGCAGAACCGTACCGCCCTCTGCCATAAATAATCCAAGCAGCAGCTGTTCAGCAAAAAGAATCATAGTGAGAATAAACATTCTCAGGTTGTTGTCATTGAATCTATTTAGACGATACTCTTCTATATATTCCTTTGTAATTCGGGGTGAGAGTATTTGTTTTCGCAGCAGGTTAACGTATTTATTTTTCAATAAGCTTATACTATAAAGCAGAAACAGATTGATCAAGGGTACTCAGGGTGTTTTTAAATGATTACACCGAAAATCCAGCCTGCAGCTGTTGAGAGAATTACGACAAGCAGAACATAGACGGCGGTCTTCTTCACCCCAAGCTCACCTCCGATAACCATGATCGATGGAAGAGATAGAGACGGACCGGCAAGCAGAAGTGCAAGAGCAGGCCCTTGCCCCATTCCGGCGCCGAGCAGCCCCTGAAGGATTGGAACCTCGGTTAGGGTTGCGAAGTACATGAAGGCTCCGGCAATTGACGCGATAAAATTCGACAGAATGGAGTTGCCACCGACGAGTGATGCAACCCAGTCAACCGGAATCAGCGCATCATGCCCGGGGCGCCCCAGAAGGAAGCCGGCTGCAAGAACTCCAAAGAATAGAAAAGGCAGAATCTGGAGGGCAAAATCGCGTGTTGCGCTGCCCCATTCCTTTAATTCATCCTTTTTAAACCAGCGTATTAGAGCGTATGCAAGGCCAAGGGCAAAGACGCCCGTTATCGCATATTTCCACCGGTGGATGAAATCCCAGACAGCACTTCCTCCGAATCCGGCTCCACCGGATTTTGAATCAGCCCAGTTAACAAATACCAGTATACCGATCATTGAGAACATATAGACAGCCATCTGCCCGAGGGTCTTGGATTCGCCGTCGTCAGCATATTTGAACATTCTTTCATCGGTCAGCCGCTCTTCATCATCCTTGCGGAATATCAGCTGCATGACAACACCGATGACTACTGCGAACAGAACGGCACCTGTCATGCGGGCCAATCCAATCTGCCAGCCGAAAACCTTGTAGGAAAGCACGATGGCCAGAATGTTTATTGCCGGGCCCGAGTAGAGAAAGCTTACAGCAGGCCCAAGCCCTGCACCCTTTTTGTAGATACCCTTGAATAAAGGCAGAACAGTGCAGGAACATACGGCCAGTATTGCACCAGATACAGATGCGACCCCGTATGCAACAGCCTTCGGCGCCTTTGGTCCGAGGTAACGGATGACAGCCTGCTGGTTCAGAAATACAGTGATGGCTCCGGCAATAAACATCGCCGGCACCAGACAAAGAAGCACATGCTCACGGGCGTACTCACCCAGCATCAGGAATGCTTCCTGTACAGCTCCCGCTATGCGCGGTGAATCGAAGGGTATGAAATATGCCGCAAGAAAAACTGCAGCCACAATTATAAGAGCTTTATTCGGTGATAACTTTTTACCGGCCATGCTGTCTCCTGAGGCTATTCAGCCTAAAGGTATTGTTTTACCTGTGCAGGTGTAAGCACCTTACCGGTGGTTTTAACATCACCGTCAATTGCGAGAGCAGGAGTCACCATCACGCCCATATCCATAATTTCATCCATGTCGGTAACCTTAACAATTTCAGCGTCAATTTCCATCTCTGCAACTGCAGCAGCTGCACTTTCTTCGAGCTTTTTGCATTTGGCGCAGCCGCCGCCTAATATCTGTATAGTCATGATATCTCCTCAAGTATTTTATTTCTTATCGTTTCTATGTTTCCATATTAAGAAACTTTGCACCGTCAGTCAAGTACTTTATTGACAAAGTTTCCAAAATTTGAAACTATAAGTTATGATTGAAGAAGAGAAACGTCGCTGCGAGATGCGGGCCCATATGTTTAAAGCCCTGGCCCATCCTGTCCGAATCTATTTCCTTGAGAAACTGAAGGTAAGCCCCTGGTGTGTCTGTGAACTGGCCGCCGAAGCCGGAATTCCAAAATCGGCAGCATCCAAGCATCTGTCTCAGCTGAAAGAAGCAGGACTCGTAGATGACGAGAAAAATGGAACCAGAGTCGAATACCGTCTGACCGCTCCCTGTGTACTCGAGATGGCCTCATGCGCCGAGGGAACTGTGCTGGAAAACCGGCGGAAAAGACTGGGGATATAATTCCCCATAAATCACGAATTATCAGTTATAATCAAGGCATGAAAGATCGAACCCTGATAAGCCTTGACTGCATAATGATGGTTCAACATTCAGTAATCCTGCTGATGCTTGGTCCCATGCTTCCCGAAATTATGTCAGCGTTTCAGATTTCCGAGGGAACAGCCGGGCTTATACTGAGTGCCGGTTCGCTCGGTTCAACTATCGGTCCGCTGATTGCAGGCTTTGGAATAGACAGAAATGGGATTAAGACGGTTGTCATAGCAGGCCTTTTCGGCGAAACCTTATTCCTCATACTGCTGGGCAGCGCAACCTTCTTTCTGGCCGCGGCTGTATTCAACCTTCTGCTGGTACTCGCAAGCGGATTCATTGAAACCTCTGTTAATGTAATTCCTGCCCTCTTAAAGCGAAAAGACACAGTTTCGATTATGAATCTGGTACATTTTTTCTTCAGTCTCGGAGCCTTCATCACTCCGCTGGCCATCGGATTATTTCTCACACGAGGTGGATACTGGCAGACAGTGATTAAAGCCTTCGCTATTCCGTCAGCAGTATTAGGTTTGATCTTTATTTTTATCAGATTCTCTGAAAAATCAAACAGTGATACTTATGATGG
>DMKD01000181.1 GCA_003454605.1 Spirochaeta sp.
CCTAACTGTTCTTCTTTCTATCCAGAGCCCAAATTTTAGAACCGCGGGCAAAAGATTTCTTTTTAGCAAGAAGCATATACCAGATGAGGGTAACAACGATGTACCCCACAGCCACGGCAATTCCCGCGACAAACCAGCGCATATCTCCCGTCTGGTAGGCCTTTGCCGGAAAATTTATGGCCAGAATAAACGGAATCGCCGCCACAAATGTAATACCCGAAGCATAGCTGTAATCCGAGGCTACAGGCGTTTCGAACTCAGGATCAAGCACCCTCAGCAGCGCCAGTCCTGTAGTCAGGGTGCCTGTCACGGCTCCGAAGATAATAAGGGTACGCAGGAATCTGTTATTCGTAAAGATCCTTGAGCACATCCACGGTACAAGGGTGATAATCAACAGGGTACCTACTACAGTAATAACCAGGATTGGAAGCCAGTACTTAAAGGCTATGGCTAAACTGATGGCGGCAATAGAACTGGTAACCATGATATCAACCGATAAACCGGATATCCGGCTGAGGGTTTTATCATCAAGAATGTGATCGACCTTTAATCCGGACATTACTCTTCTCACTAAAAGACCTACAAGAGCTGCAAAGATGAAACTTATCCCCCACAGGTTAGTCGCAAGCTCTACCCCCATAGGACCTGCAAAAGCAAGAAGAATCCCTATCCCCTTCAACAGGAGGTAACTGAGAAGATAGGTCAGGAGAATAAAAATAGTATTTGCGGTAAAGGAATCAACCGCCTCGCTTTGAGTCGTCTGGTATGCGCCGACCGGCAGTTTCGCCCCCCTCGGGAAAACACCGGTTCTAACATCCGTCTTGCGTATCTTATTCATATATTCCGGACTTATCCATTTATGTCTGATGCCGTATTGAATCAGAAAAACTCCTCCAAAACTTGCCACGATAAATCCGAGAGCGGCGAAGGTCAAACCAACGGTTCCGGCATCTTCAATGCCGAAAACCCGCCAGCCTTCACCAATTGCGAAGACCTGTCCAGGTCCTAGGGCAAAACCCAGGGGAAACAAAAAACCGAAACTGTGAAAAAGGTCAGGCTTGACTGTCTGAATAAATATCCAGGTAAGAATGATTCCGACAAATGCCTGAACACCGTACTGACTGAGCAGCACGACAGCATGCCCCTGGCGGTTACGGTTAGCCCTGTTTGATTTTTTTGTCTCCCGCAGTGTGAGAGCAACGAAGGAGATACTCAGCAGATGGTAGGCGATCTCACCAAGATACTCCTGATTAAATCCAATTTTCGGGAAAACAAAATTATAGAGCGGCAAAAGCAGAAATCCTGCAATGATCGAGTTTGGAACAAGAAACTTCTGGAAAAACCGTATGCGTGTACGCAGGAAAATTGCAATCACTAAACCTGCAGCGATAATTCCGGCATGGATGTAAAAATTCCAGTTAAAAGACATAATACCCCCTGCAGATTATAACATATAACCCATTCTTCACCCCAAAATGTCCTGAAAAAATTATTAATTTCCATTGACCTATTTCTTCTATCATCGTGATATACTTTCTCTCAGTTTTTAAAGAAATTAATTTCACCGAAAGGAGATCCTATGATAATTGGAATCATAATAGGAGTTGCGGTTCTCGCAGTTATAATTTTCTTCATATCTTCCTACAACGGCTTTGTAAGGCTTAGAAACAAAGCTGAAGAAGCGTTTGCCACCATGGACGCATATCTTAAAAAACGCTGGGATCTAATTCCCAACCTGGTTGAAACTGTAAAGGGCTATGCGACACATGAAAAAGAAACCCTCGAGGCGGTTATCAATGCTCGAAATATGGCAATGGGATCAAACGGAATGGCTGAGCTTCAAGCAGGCGAGAATGCACTTGCCGCGGGACTGAAAAGCCTCTTCGCCCTCAGTGAAGCCTATCCCGATCTGAAAGCGAATGAAAACTTCATCAACCTGCAGAACCAGCTTCAGACGGTTGAAAACGACATTCTTCAGGCTCGCAAATATTATAATGCAGTGGTTAAAAGCTTTAATACCAGAAGAGAGCTCTTTCCTCAATCGATAGTTGCCGGCATGATGAACCTTGAGAAGAAAGAATATTTTGAAATAGAAGATGCTGAGCGCGGAACCGTTAAGGTATCCTTTTAAAAGGCGGTAAGATGAACAGAAAGATAATTTTACTAATTTCGGCGGTAATGTTACTCACAGCACCTCTGAGTCTTTGGGCTGATGAGTATTTTGTAATCGATCACTATCAGGTGGATATCGATGTAATGGAGAATAATTCGTATAAAATCACCGAGGTGATTGATGTCAACTTCCAGACTGAGCGCCACGGCATATACCGAACACTCCCGCGCAGATTTGATGAAGGCTGGGTGAAAATCAGCAACATTTCGGTTCCCGGCCATGAAACAAGTATCAGTAAATCCAGCGATGAAGTGGAAATTCGCATAGGTTCAGCCGACAGCTATGTAAACGGCAAAGTAAGCTATACAATATCTTACACCTATGATGTCGGCGCCGATTTCTTAAACGACATGGATGAGTTTAACCATAATATAATCGGAGACCAGTGGGACACAACAATTGCGGCAGTCGATTTCAGGATTAAGATGCCGAAATCCTTCGATGCCGGATATGTGAACTGCACCTCAGGCTACTATGGTGAGACAAACAGCTCAAATGTTGAGTGGGAAGTTAAAAGTAAAACAATAACCGGACGAACACTTTTGCCGTTGAACAATTATGAAGCACTCACAGTTGCACTTCCTCTTCCGGAAGGATACTGGGAAGGGGCAGTGAAGCATAAAAAACCCGGATCCTTTCTATTTACAATATTAAGCTACCCCCTTTACGTGATAGTGATAGTGCTCGGTTTCGTTTTATGGTACAAAAAGGGCCGTGACAACAAACTCTTTCCGTCGGTAGAATTCGACCCGCCTGAAGATATGAACCCTTCTGAAATCGGATATATCATCGACGGAAGGGTAGATAACAAGGATGTAACATCCTTGATTCTCTATTGGGCTGACAGAGGTTTTCTTGAAATTGAGGAAGAAACAAGCGGCAAGGGTCCCTTCAAAAAGAAGAATCTGCATCTTTTCAAACTTAAAGAGCTCGAAGCTAGTGCAGCCGAATATGAGAAAAAGGTCTTTAACAAGCTCTTCAGCCTCGGCAGCGCTGATAAGGTCTCGACATCTGATCTTACGAATAAATTCTACAGCACCGTCGGCACGGCTAAGACCGATATAAAAAAGAGCTTTGACGACAACAAGGAACGTACAATCTACGTGAAGGGGGGAGCAGGCTTTACCTTCCTCACAGGACTGCTTGCGGCCCTGCCTATTATGGTCATCCTTGCCGAAGGCTTCCTTCCATTAACAGGATCAGGTCCTATGGCACTTCTGGGTATTCCCTTCAGTCTCTTTCTGGTTATTCCGTCGCTGATGATCGGTTCGGTCATAACCGGCCAGAATACCGGCAGCAAAGCTACCCTTATATTTGCAATTCTCTTCGGAGGTTTCTCATTCCTGTTCTTCGCAATGTTGACAGTGGTTGCAGGTGAAATGCCAATCTACAAATATCTTGCGGCGGTTGCCAGCAGCATAATAGTAAGCATTTTTATTTCAATCATGTCCAGGCGTACTGAATACGGCGACAAAATCCTTGAAAAGACCCTCGGGTTTAAGGAATTTATCAAGACTGCCGAAAAAGACAAGCTTGAAATGATGTTCGAATCCAATCCCCAGTATTTCTACAACATCCTTCCCTACGCAATAGTACTCGGTCTAAGCGACAAGTGGTCGGCACACTTTGAGGGTCTGGCTCTCGAGCCGCCGAAATGGTACCGCGGCTATCATTACAACACCTTCAGTGCCGCTGCCTTCACCTCAACCATGAACAGCAGCTTCAAGACATTGAATACATCAATGAACTCTGCTCCATCTTCAAGCGGCAGCAGCGGAAGTTCATCAGGCGGAGGCTTTTCCGGAGGAGGTTCCGGCGGGGGCGGCGGCGGAAGCTGGTAGACCCGCATAAGCTGAATGCGTATAATAAAGCCCGGTACATCACCGGGCTTTTTTTGGGAGAAAATAATGAAAGAAATAAAACTCATCGCATGCGATATGGACGGAACACTTTTGGATTCAAACAAATCAATTCCGCAGGAAAACATTGAGGCAGTCAGAAAACTCAAGGAAGCAGGTATCTATTTCGTTATAGCAACCGGCAGACATGATTCAATGATAAAACCATATCTGGATGATCTCCATATCGAAATGCCTGTTATATCCTGTAATGGGGCGCTTGTTCGGGAACCCTTTCATGATAAAATGTTTTCTTCTACTCCGATATCAAAAGAGCAGATGCTGACCATGGCTGAAATCTGCAGGCAACACGGCGCTGACTATCATATCTATGCTCATGAGACAATATTCGGTGAACAGAAAAAAAATAAAATGCTCTATTACTACGAGAGAAACAAAACTCTGCCGGAACGCGAACAGGTAAAACTGCATATATCAGAAAATTACACTGACTTTATCATGGGAACAGAGGAAGAATTCTATAAAATCCTGGTTGTTACCGATGTGCCCGAAATATTAAAAAAAGTAGATGATGAAATATATAAACAGACCGGTATCAAGTCCTCACAATCAGACTTCAACCTCTTTGACATCATGCAGAAGGGTATTACAAAGGCAAGGGCATTAAAAGAACTCAGCGAAAAGCTGGGAATCACACAGGAAGAAACTGCTGCAATCGGAGATCAGACTAATGATCTCGACATGATTAAATGGGCCGGCACCGGTGTTGCCATGGCAAATGCGATTCCGGCTGTCAAAGAAGCGGCCCAGCTGGTTACAGAAAAGTCAAACGGTGAAGGCGGCGTTGCCGAGGCAATAAAAAAGCTGCTCAACTAAAATTAAGCAGTTTTTAACATTCTTTGGGTCGATCAGCCGGCCTTCTTAGCAGGAGCACCCGCACGTGCTGCAATCTTACATAGTTCATCAAATACAGGCCCTTCAGTAGGAATGTCCTTGTGAAAGACTTCCGCAATTACTCTTGTCCAGCCGTGGATGAAGTAGAACCAGCCGTCAACTACTGTAAGACTCTTTGACTCTTTCTGCGCATTTGCCTGCTCAAGGAATACCAGATCTCCACGGTAGTTAAACTCCCACACAAGTCCTTTCTCGGGGAAAACAACATTATCAGTAAGCGGTGAACCGGGGCCGTCTTTCCCAAGACCGGTTGCATTAACAACAAGTGAACCTTCTTTCAGCTTCGCAACTGCTGCATCATTGTCTGCTGCAGTCGGGCAGAGATTGTATTCAATATTCATCCCCTCAATTCCAGCCTCAGCGACCATCTTAGCAGCGTGATTCTTAAGCTCGTTGAGCCGCTTTTCGCTTCTGTTGTTAACAATAATTTTTGAAGGAAGATCTCGACCGGCTTTTGCTCTGTCAATAAGGTAGGTCACAAGCGCCAGGCTTGAACCTCCGGCTCCGAGAATAAGCATCTCAGCGCCGCTCCCGTTCCAGTATCCGTCTTTAACAATCGCTTCGAATGACAATCCTACAGTAATTGGATCTTTTGCATGCCCCCAAAGCTCATTGCCTCTCTTCGAGATCGAACTGATTTCGTGCAGCTCATTTGCATAGGGTCCGAGTCCTTCAAACTCGTTTCGGCATGCATCAAGAAGATCAAGCTTGTGGGTAGTAACAAGTGCGCCCATAGAAAGCGGGTCGTTCTTTATGAAATTCACAGCCTCCATATATCTTGCCGGATCATCATGCCACATAAAATCAAAGCCTTTGATTTCAGCATATATTCCAAGGTATTTTGCCCATTCGGGAAAAACCTTCATAATTGAAGATTTACCGGTTGTTACTCCGATAAAATACATTGTTGCCTTTTCTGCTTTACTATAATTATTAGTCATGTAAACACTCCTGTCAATTGCATGGATGCTATTTGATATTCACACCATTCACTTGAAAGATAGTGCTTTTTTGTACTTATGTCAATATGTCATTACATATAAATCGAAGCAGAGTCTGATAATTGAAAAACTATAGATCGGTATTGTTTTCAGCACTCACATTTTTTCTGGGCGGAATAAGAATCAGAGTAAGCAGCGTCTTCTGGTTGAATAATTTAGAGGATCTTAACTGGACAGACTTCGATTCCAGCGGCATCAAAAGAAGACAGTTCATCTCTGGCTATCTCATCGATAACAACACAGTCAATCTCTTCGAGTCTGGCAAATCTCGCGAAGGCTTTGCGGCCCAGCTTTGATCGGTCAAACATAAGATAAACCTTGGCTGCGGCTGCAACCATAGCTTCTTTGATCTCGGCATGCTGCAGATCAGGGGTGGAAGCACCCTTTTCAAAGGTAAAACCGTTAACGCCCATAAATGCCTTGTCGACCTGAATCTCTTCAAGAAAATCTTTAGCCCGATTTCCAAGCGTACAGTGAAAACCGCTTCGGAGGATTCCCCCAAGCATTATTACCCGCTCAATACCTATCTCATCAAGCACAAGTGCGGTATCAAGGTCATTTGTTACTATAGTGAGGTTTTTCCTGCGGCCAAGTTTACGGGCAAGTTCAAGGGTGGTTGTTCCCGTATCAAGAATGATAGTATCGCCGTCCTCGATAAGAGCGAGGGCTCTTTCAGCAATTTCGGCTTTCTCGGCTTTGTAGAGCACCTTCTTCTCGTTGGTACCAAGTTCGAACTTTGCCTTACTTTTTACTATCGCTCCGCCGTGGGTCCTAAGCAGTAGTCCCGAACCTTCAAGCTCCCGAAGATCATTTCTAATCGTCGCGCTTGAAACATCATAGGCGTCACAAAGCTGCTGCACGGTGGCTTTTTTATACTCACGCACATATTCAAGTATCTTTTGTTTTCGTTCTTCAGCAAACATAGGGTAATTTTATCATATTGATATATGAATTAAAAGGAAAATATCCGCATATGCTATTGTTTATTATCATTTTTTTGCGCTTCTTTATCATTTACTACTATTTGGTATTGATTTTCTCTCAGAATATAGTAAACTAACAACATATAGCAATTCATAGGAGTTGAGATTATTGCACATCCATGTTCAATAATCTCTTGAAGTTTGAAAAGCTCAGCTTATCAAACTTCACCTTCGTTACCTGCCTTCCTTGGCAGGAACTAAAAGGAGAAATAAATGAAGAACGGAAAGATACGGGTTTGTGTAATCGGCTCAGGCAGGGCGGGAATGATTCATGCTAGAAATTTCGCCCGGTCGGTACCCTATGCCGAGATAGCAGCGATGGCTGACCCGGTTGAAGATGCAGCTAAAGCAGCGGTTAAAGAGCTTGGAATCGATAAATATTTTCTAAATTATAAAGACGTACTGAAAGACGAATCAATTGATGCAGTTGTTGTCGTGACACCGACAGTTTTCCATGAAGAGATAGTGACTGCTGCAGCTGCCGCAGGAAAACATGTACTCTGTGAAAAACCGATGGCGATGAATGAGAATGAATGTTCAAACATGATAAAAGCCTGTAAAGAGGCAAAAGTAAAACTTCAGATAGGATTTATGAGACGCTTTGATGAATCATTCAGACACGCGAAAGAAAGAATCGACAGCGGTGAAATCGGGGACGTTGTATGCGTCAAATCAGTTACTCACGGGCCATCGGTTCCCAGACCATGGATGTACGACATCAAAAAAAGCAACGGACCGCTTGCCGAAGTGAGCAGCCATGACATCGATGCCCTTCACTGGTATTCCGGAAGCTACATAAAGGAAGTGTACTCGATCGCCGGCAACTACAGATGCCCCGATGCTGTCAAAGAATTCCCTGATTTCTATGATAACATCCTTATGAATGTAAGATTCAAAAACAATATGCAGGGTCTTGTAGACGGAGCCCAGGGTGTTCAATACGGATATGATTCAAGGGTTGAGATTGTGGGCACACATGGCATCATCTTTGTCGGAAAAACCAACAACTATTCAGTAATGACCTGTTCACCCAACGGAATGAGCACCCCCTTCGTTAAGAGCTGGCAGAACCTCTTCCTCGACGCATACAAACTTGAAGACCAGAAGTTCATCGAGAGCATTCTCGACGACAGTACACCTGAGGTTACCGGCACCGACGGCCTTGAAGCAGTCAAGGTAGTGAACGCTGGTAATACATCCATCATTGAAAAGAGACCGGTATCACTTTAATCCGGCCAGGAGAAAAATAAATGAAAGCAGCACAATTATACGGTAAAGAAGATTTAAGGATAGTTGATATAGCAAAACCGGAGATTACCTCGGATGAGGTACTCCTGCAGATTAAGGCGTCTGCCATATGCGGAACTGACGTGCGCATGCTCAAGAACGGCCACAAGATGGCATCTGAATCAAATCCATTAACCCTCGGACATGAAATTTCAGGAGAAATAGCGGAAGTTGGTGCAAATGTAAAGGCCTATAAAGCCGGCGACAGGGTTGCTGTGGCACCCAACCTCGGCTGCGGTGTCTGCGATCTTTGCGTTTCAGGCAACACCCACATGTGCAAAGACAGCGAGGCCCTCGGTGTTACAATAGCCGGAGCCTTCGCTGAGTACATGGTAATCCCGACCGAAGCAGTGATGCAGGGAAATATCTGCATAATCGGCGATAACACTTCATATGAAGAAGCAGCGCTTGCCGAACCTTTCTCATGTGTTTACAACGCCTTCGAGCTCTACGGCGTAAAGCCGGGAGACAGTGTAGTGATAATAGGTGCAGGCCCTATAGGACTGATGCATGCTAAACTTGCCGGGATGGCAGGAGCCG
>DMKD01000127.1 GCA_003454605.1 Spirochaeta sp.
CCCCTTAATTTCAATTTTCTCATGCGTTATCATCATGATTTTCTGCTGTAGTCCACGGACACCAGGAACCGGCGGCACCCCGGATTTAACAGCCAGCATTGCTGTTCCCTTAGGAGAATTTAGTCCTAATGCTGCATTTGATCTGAGCATCACGGTTTTTAATGAAGGAGATGCAGATTCAGCGGAGAGCCGTCTGAGTATTTATCTCAGTAGCGACAGTGCGTTGGATAGTAGTGATACCCTTCTTACAGATCGTGATATTCCTTCTATTCCCGCCTCATCAAGCACTGGAAATATTATCAGTCAATCACTGAGCAGTTCAGGAACATGGTATATTATCGCCTTCATCGATTCAGAAGAGACTGTTACAGAACAAGATGAAACAAATAACCAGATCGGTACAGCAGTAACTATTAACCCCGATGGAACCAAGGATCTGCAGATTAGTGCCATTGCAATTGATGCTGACAGCTTGAATGACGGAGGAAGTTGTAATCTCTCAGCTGTTATATCCAATCAGGGAAGCAATACCGTCACTGAAACTTTTAACATATCGTTCTACATGTCAACTGACTCAGATTTTACTCCCGCTGGCGATACCCAACTAGTCGAAGAAGAGATTTCTCACGATTTCGCAGAAAAGTCTAGTATGAATCTGAATACGGTTATAACGCTTCCGGACAATATAGACCTGAATCAATCCGCTTACTTCTATGCATTCCTGGATAATACAGATGCGGTCGACGAAGTCGATGAGGATAATATATCGGATATAGATGATGCCAGTATCTTATTAATTTATGATGACGAAAACAGTTCACGGACATATGATTTGATTTTTGAAACCTATCCGCCTACAGGGACAGTAGATGACGAAAACCCTGACACCTCGCTGACTCTTTATGACAGTTACGGGATATATATAGATGGAAATGATGATGGAGGAACCTTTAGCGCCGACGATTATTCGGAAATTATTTATAACTCCGCCGCTGCGGGCTCAACCTTGTTCATCCTTGCAGAAGGAGATGTTGAAGGTCCCTATGCATTCTCTGTACGTACGGGAAATATCGAACTAAGATATTATTCTTACGAAATCTCAGTAGATCCCTATGAAGACGATGATGATCATGACAGCAACGTACCCGATTCTCCTGTTCCAATAAATATCGGTGGATTTTCAAACAGATATTTAGATAACGGGGATAACGACTGGTTTGAAATAACTCTTCCATAGCGGGATATTCAATATTAATTTGCTGCCGCTTTTCTGATAAAGCGGACAGTCTCTTCAAGTATCAGCGTTGTCCGGTAATCCTTAAGTCTCACCTCAAAGCCGTGCCCCCCGGTTTTATGAACAAGAAATCTCCGGGCAACACCTTCCTCCTTCAGCCGCTTTATCAGTTTCACTGACGATGAATAGGGAACGATCTCGTCTTTCCTGCCGTGCACGGCCATAACCGGCACCATTTCCGCTGAAATACTGTTAATCGGTGAATATTTCTTATAGATCTCTTCATCAAACTGCGGGATAGTCTTCAAGGCCGTTCCTGCACCGAATCGCGCGAAAAAGGATTTATCTTCATTGGAAAAAAGATCATTTAGATCAGATGGAGAGTAATAGGCTACAACGGCTTTAACATCCTCCATTGCAGCTTCACCGGCATTAAACGCCGCATGGCAGAGAGCCAGATGCCCGCCGGCCGACAGGCCCATTAGAATGATACTAGGGCTGATGCCAAGCTCATCGGCATTTTTTCGTACATATTCAACCGCATCAGAGAAATCCTCTACAATATCAGCCATTTTGTGGGTATAGGCAAACCTGTAATCTATTGAGGCGACCGTCAAACCCCTGTCGGCAAGAAATCGGCACCAGGAAACATTATTCGGCTGGCTGCGTGCTCCGCTAACCCAGCCCCCCCCGTGGGCAAAAACAACGGTGGCGCTGCCCCTTCCTCCGGACGAAGATTTCCATAAATCAAGCTTGAGTTCGCTGCTGCCGGTCTTTTTGTAGATCATTGTCTCGGCTTCTGAACTTACTCCGACATCAATAGGCAGCCGGGCTCGCAGAACATTTATAAACCACACCAAAAGTGTAAAAACAGCGACGCCGGCAGCAAGGGCTGCGTTCACAGCAATCAGCATAAGGATGACTGGAATCATATAATGCTTGTTTACAAACAGCCATGACCTCCGCAACCTCTTAAACTTCATTAAAGTTCCTCTTACGTTTCAGATACAGAAAAACCGCAGCACCGATGATGAGTACGGCTCCGACGAAAGAAAAAAGATCCGGGATTTCGCGCCATAGGATAAAACCTATAATCACTGAAAATACCACATGAGTATAATTATAGATCGAGACCTCACCGGCGGGACCGTGAGTATAAGCAAGAGTCAGAAAATACTGTCCTCCCGCGGCAAAAACTCCGGTCAAGATGAGGGCGGTAAGCTCTGCCGCATTTGGGGTTGTCCAGACTAGTATCATGGGTATCAGTGACATCAGCACCGATATGGCTGAAAACCAGAAAATTATGGTCAGCGAATCCTCACGACCTCTAAGGGAAGCAATTATTGTATAAGCAGCAGCCGCAAGCAAAGCGGCGCAGAGTCCAGCGGCAGCGGGAACTATCTGCATATTCATACCGGGCTTTATGATCAGCACTGCTCCGGCAAAAGCCGCAAAAAGCGCCGGAACCTGATACCTGCGAATCCTCTCATTCAGGAAGACTGCAGAAAGGATAATTACAAAAAAGGCGGATAGTTTATTAAGCATGGCTGAATCACCGAGATGAAGCCGCTCAACCGAGTAGAAATACAGCATTACTCCGAAAAATCCGAAAAGTGATCGAATCAGCAGCCTTTTACGATTCGCTGAAGCACCGAAAAAAAGACGCGCACTGCCGCTACTGCGCATCTTAAGAAAGAGAACCGGGATGACAAGTATACCCATAACAAAATTTCTGAAGAATACCTTCTGAATGAAGGGAATCTGATCGGCCTGTTTAACCGCCGCACTCATCAGCGCAAAACTCAAGGCCGATATAACCATGAATATGGGGGCTGACGGAGCTTTTATACCTGTAAAAAAAGACATATACAGCATATTAGTATACTATAAGTTATGGATGCAAGGATTAGAGGATTAAACGGAAGAAAACTGACGGTTTCAACACCTGTTTCGGTCCCGTCGTCAAAATCACACACCATAAGAGCCCTTCTTATAGCCTCAATGGCCGCTGGCGAGAGCCGACTTATAAACCCGCTTGACTCAACGGACGCACGTTCATGTATTGATGCCTGCCGTTCTTTCGGCGCCATAGTCAGTTCAGAGCTGCAAACCACGGCGGGGCTCCCTCTGCGGATAATCACAGGTACCGGCGGAAACTTCCCGACCGAGACCGTATCAATCGACGTTGGCAACTCCGGAACCAGCCTCTATCTGGCGGCCGGACTCGCAGCCCTCTCAGGCAGTGAACTGCGCTTCACCGGTGACGAGCAGATACAGCGTAGGCCTGTGAAAGCCCTGCTTGATGCCCTGACCGATTTAGGTGCCGAGGTCGAGCTCACCGGTGACAGCCCACCGTTCAGCATCAAGGGTCCGCTCGCCGGAGGAAGCACTGCAATTGAGTGCCCAACCAGTCAGTACCTCTCGTCCCTGCTTATCTGCACCCCCCTTGCCACAGGCCCCGGCGAATCTGTACCCGAAAGTATAATCAATGTACCGCTGCTGATGGAAAAACCCTACGTCGAGATGACCCTGCGCTGGCTTGATCAGCAGGGGATAAAATACTCAAACGACAATTTTCGTCGGTTCATCATTCCCGGCGGTCAGCATTACAATGCCTTCGAGAGCATCATCCCCGGAGATTTTTCATCAGCAACCTTTCCGCTCTGCGCGGCGGCGGTAACCGGTTCGAAACTGCAGCTTGCAGGCCTCGATATCACCGACAGCCAGGGCGATAAGGCGGTGATAGATTATCTGAAGACTATGGGCTGCTCGATTGATATTACCCCCATGGTGAACGGTAATTCCGGGTTAATCACGATCACCGGACCCGAAAAGCTCAAGGGGGCGGAACTCGATCTGAACAACACCCCAGATGCCCTTCCGGCAATGGCTGTAACAGCCTGTTTTGCCGAGGGAACGACAAGGCTTTACAATGTTCCGCAGGCCAGGCTCAAAGAAACTGACCGCATCACCGTGATGCAGAGAGAATTATCCAAACTCGGCGCCGATATTGAGGAAATGCCCGACGGACTGATCATCCACGGAGGGAGAACACTTACCGGCTGCAGACTGGAAGGTCACGCAGATCACCGGGTAGTCATGGCTCTTGCTGTCGCCGCCCTCAGAAGTACAGGTGAAACAGTCAT
>DMKD01000394.1 GCA_003454605.1 Spirochaeta sp.
TAATTCACGATCTTCTTTAAAGTATTTATTTTCGAGCTCTTCCTGTTTCAAGCCGACTAGCTCATGACTCATATAGTGTATCCATACATCGTCATCAGGACTGTTGATGGTATGCTTAATACAGTAATAATCGGGCTGATAGGAATTGGCCTGATCTTTAAAACTGAAGTATTTATAATCATGAACAGCAACCTTAAGGTCTTTCTTCGGGACACCTCTTCTCAGCAGTACATCTGCAAGATAATTAATAGTTCTGCCGGAATCATATATATCATCAACAAGCAGAACCTTATCACCCTGTCTCAAATGCTCTGGATTATATGTCCAGCCGTCAATTCTCACCTCATCATGATCATGTATATCGACGTAGGAACGTGCAACAACAGCTGCATAAAGAACGGGTCTCTCGGTACGTACAATTTTAAAGTATTCACTTATAACATTGCCTATATAGGCACCTCCCCGAAGCGATACATATATAACATCGGGTACAAAACCGTCTTTCAATATTTTATGTGCAAGTTTAATAGCGTTATTTCTAACTGTGTTATATTCAAGAAAAATCTTAGACATTCCTACCCCTGTTTAGTTCTCTAGGTTTATTTCAACCTCAAGATTATTTCTGATAACAGTAAACTTATAGTTATTACTTTTATCGTTAATACTCATGTAAAAATCCAACATATTATTTATTTCCGTATTATTTATTTCCGTTATGATATCGAAATCCTTTAGACCGGCCTTGAAAGCCCTTGTTCCCGTATCTACAGTAATAATAACACCGTTTAAGGAATTCTGAATGCCGAATTCTCTCTTTATTTCTTCATCAAGCGGTAGGGCAGTAAACCCCGGCCAGATAGTATTAGTCAGCGCAATCAGTTCGTCAGTTTCCTTCCTGAGTTCAATCAGTGCCTCTATTTCGATGAGCTCTTTATTTCGTATCAGTTCCATCGTAATAAGATCACCAGCTTTTATGTCACCAATTTCTCTGGTAAAATGCTTATAATCATTAACAGCGTTACCGTTTACACTGACAATATAGTCGCCCGGAAGAACACCTGCCCGACCTGCCGGACTGTCGGCATATATGTTATGCACAAAGGCGCCGCTGTAACCTTCGAGGCCTAACTGCTCATCAGTTATACTGTCAGGATCAGCGATTGTTACTCCAAGCCAGCCGTATTGGACTGAACCTTCGGCAATAAAATCAAATATAGCTTTTTTAACGTTATTTACCGGAATTGAAAATCCGAGACCAATACTTACCCCTGTCGTTGTTGCTATCCATGTATTAATACCCACAACCTCACCGTCAAGGTTGACAAGCGCGCCGCCCGAATTGCCTTGATTAATGGAAGCATCGGTCTGAATAAAATCGCTGATATTGTTTTCCGGACCGCTTCGCCCGATTGCACTTACAATTCCGGCTGTAACCGTAGATTCGTAACCCAGGGGGCTGCCTACAGCAAGTACCCAGTCACCGACGTAGAGTTCATCAGAATTACCAAGGGCAGCAGTTGAAAGTTCGCGTTCACTTTCAAAAGATATAAGGGCGAGGTCCTTTCTTTCATCCACACCGGTAATCTGTGCATTAATTATCTCTTTATCAAAGAGTCTGACAGAGATACGATCGGCATTTCCAATGACATGATTATTGGTCAGAACATAGTATCTGTCGCCGTCTCTTCTTACAATTACTCCGCTGCCGAGTCCCTCAGTTTCGAATTCCTGCTGCTCAATCTCGGCATCAGAATCTTCAGGATCTATGAAATTAAAGGGCCAGCTGTATCCCTCAGGCATCTCCTGAACTTTAACCTCTACAGTCATAATCTCGACAACAACAGGAAGCACATCCTCTGCAATCGCTCTGAAAGTGTACTGCATATCGGCCAGGTCATTCTTTCCTGCTTCAACAGTCCGGTCAGCATTGGATGTGACAAATGCTGTACCGAGTCCTAGAAGAATTCCAATTAGAAGTACATTCATCAACAGAAGAATATTTTTATTTTTGAAGCTATTCATCTTTATCAGCCCTTAACCGGAGATGGTCAGAATCTCTGTATGGTCTTCAAAAACAGCGACTGTATGTTCAAAATGAGCAGACATTTTGCTGTCTGCGGTGACAACGGTCCAGTCATCATCAAGAATTTCCACTTTTTCGGTGCCAAGATTAATCATGGGTTCGATTGCGAGCACCATGCCTTTTTTAATCCTGGGGTTGGGGCCTGGATGAACATAATTTGGTATCTGTGGTTCCTCATGAACGCCGAAACCGACTCCATGGCCGCAGAACTCCTTAACCACGCCGTAGTTATGTTTGTCGGCCGTTTTAAAGACTGCGGCCGAGATGTCTTTTATTCTGTTGCCGTAGACACAGGCTTCTATGCCTGCGGACAGTGCATTCTTTGTTACATCGATTAGATTAAGGGCTGCCGGTGAAACCTTCCCGACAGGAATGGTCAATGCGGAGTCACTGAAATATCCCTTTAGATCAATACCAAGATCCAGGCTTACGAGGTCTCCGTCATTTATCACTCTCGAAGACGGGATTCCATGGATAACCTCATCATTTATGCTAATACAAATGGAGGCCGGAAAACCGCCGAAATTCAGGAAAGCGGGTTTACCTCCTCTTTTTGTAATAAGATCATGGCATATACGGTTAATTTCTTTTGTTGTAATGCCTTCCTGAACATTAGGAATCAATTCCCGGTAAACTTCCGCCAGCATTTTGCAGGACTCCCGGATCTTCTTAATTTCTTCATCATTTTTAAGTTTAATCATTATATTCTTCCTGTATTTTTTTGAGAAGCAGCTTGCTTTTCATAGCATAAGATTTATCTTTTAATAGTTTTCTTATATAAATATCTGCGTTTATATAGTCTCCGACATTATAGTAGTTTTCGGCAAAACTGTAATAGATCTTTGGCAGATATCTATCATTTCCTTTAGTCTCCTCTGCAAGGATAACAGTTTTTTCAAGGATCCTCAGAGCTTCTTCCCTTTTGTTCATGAGTGAGAAGATTACAGCCTTATTATAATAGTTTGGTATATTTTTATTTACCTCAAGTGCATGTTCAATAAGCGCTTCGGCAGCTCTATACTTTCCCTGCATTGCATGGGAAACCGCCGAATAACAGAATGTCCAGTCATCAGCGCCGGCAGCATCCGCATAACGTTTCAATAACAATTCAAGCTGTTCAGCCTGTTTGTTTTTCAGCAGATAATTTGCAAAAGATACAGCAGCGTTTTCAGAATCAGGTGCGGCATTATATGCATTCCAGAAGTTAGCTATGATATGCTCCGGGTTTCGTCCGCTCAGCATCAGATTCAATTTAAAAAGTTCGATGGAAGTATCACTGTCATCAATATTATCAATCGTATCGGCAATAGAATCGTAGTCTTTGTTCTTATACATTTCCCATATTGAAGAAACAAGCAGCTCATTATCTTCGGGAAAATATTTTAATCCTTTATCAAGCCAATCGAGTCTAAGATCATAATTGTAATTGATTGAATAAAGGTTTCTATAAGGAAGACTTGAAAAGACAGGATATTTTTCAACAAATTGTCCATAATAATCTGCGGCTTCCAGAGTCAGAGCATTTTTTATAAGCAGATCGCAGCCAAAAAGGTAATAACCATAGTCCGATATTTCAGCTTTATTTTTTTGAAAGTAATTTAAGGCTTGTTTAAAATTATGATCATCAAAAGCATAATAAGCTTTTACTTGCGGAAAAGAATCTATACCGGTCCTGGAAAGAAGTACTCCGGCTGTCTCAAAATTACCTTCACGAAGATTCATCAAAGCTGCATTGAGAATAAATCGTTCATCACTAAAATCTTCGGCTGCAATTAAAAGTTCATCTGTTGTAAAATCATGTTCGCGGAACAAAAATCCATAATAACCGATGTATTTCTTCCTGAGTTTCTGTGGAGAACTTCCAGCCTCTGAATTAAGCAGATTTAAGATATGTATAGGATAGTAATCTGTTCTGCTTAAATCAGACTGTGATATTTCGAGTGAACCGTGATAATCGCCTTCTTTCTGAAGAGCCCAGGCGGCGATTGCAGAAATCTCATCACTGCGCCGATACTTTTCTTTCAGCATCATTGAATATTCTTGGAGAATCTCATATCTGCCAGATTCTGAAGCAAGTTTTTCAGCACGTTTAAGAAACATTACAGCTGTTCTTGCATTATAGATTTTATTATATGCCGATTTTAATGCTGAAGATGCCGCCGGAAAGGATTTTGAATCAATATCGGAATCTATACCAACAAGAATTGAATAATAAGCCTGTAATCTGCTTTCATTTCTGAGTTGTACAGCTAAAATTATTATCAAACAAAATAAAATAAGGCTGCAGACGATTATCAGATGCTTTACAGAAGGTTTATTCATTCTTTTTTCTTATACTATCCAAAACTCCGTTAACGAACTTATAAGATTCATCACTGCCGTAACTTTTAGCAATATCCACGGCTTCGTCAATGGTAACAGTATGAGGAATTTCCTCCCTGTAAAGCAGACTGTAAACACTGATTCTCAAGATTGCGAGATCTACCTTTGACAAACGGTTGAACTTCCAGTTAACAAGATTTTCTTTTATCGTTTTATCGACAACTTCAATATTCTCAACGGTACCGGATGCCAAAAGCCTTGCGAAATCAACTACGTTCTGGCTGTTCTGACGCTGCGAATCAAGCCATTCGAACTTCAACAGGTCTTCAGTTGATATTTCATTTGCCTCCCAACTGAAGACCGTCTGAAATGCTATAACACGCCCTGATCTTCTGGCGCCCATCAGTCGATATTATCCTCAAACAACTTGATATCAGCATCCTTCCTTAAGTCTTCAACAAGTGATGTCAACGCTCTGCTGAGTGCTTCATTCTGTGCCTTGCCTATAAGCTGCTGTGCAATGTATTCCCTGACAGTTTGATTAACTGTAGGCAGAACTGCATCATCAAGCCCAAGGAGTCTTGCAGGTTTCACATCAGTAATTTTTACTATGTGGTAGCCTATATTTGACTTCATAACACGACTGACTTCGTTCAAATCAATACCGAACATATCATCCATGAAATTTTTTCCAAGATAGGCAGTCGCATTCGGATCATTATAGGCAATATATCCCGAGTCTCCGTTTCTGTATCTTGCATTCTGATCTTCTGTATAATCATTCACAAGCTGCTCAAAGGTAAGTGTGCCGTTCTGATATTTCCGGTATGCTTCATTGATTTTATTTCCGGCTTCCTGTTTTTTTGCAGCATCAAGGTTGATTGTGCTGATAAATACCTGACTGTATCTTATCATATCAGGATTAGAAAACTGAGTTTTATTCTGTCTGTAGAATTTTTCAATATCGCTGTTATCAGGAAGTTTTGCAGCTGCCTGAATTTCAGACTGCTTCTTTGCGATAATGTATTTCTGCTGTATTATCTGCTTTTCAAGCTGATCACGATATTTTGCCCAGGTATAGCCGGTCTCTTTTGTGACTATGGTTCGGAATTCCGCATCTGTGAAAGACCGCCGTGTCTGCTGCTCGTACTGAGCTTTCTGATTGCTGACTGCACCGTCCACCTCAGCCTTCTCAGCTTTAATACCGTCACGTTCTGCGCCCTGCATCATGAGAATGTCGGAGATCATCATCTCGAGTATTTCAAGCTTGTCGGCTTTTGTAGCGACAGCAGCCTGCTGTCCCGCCCTAAGCCGCAGGGTGTTTAAAGCGTTCACCTGTGCATCGAGCTGTTTGACAGTGATTGTTTCGGTTTTGGTCAGGAAAACTGATGCGGCAGGCTGTGATATCATCAAAGCCTGTCCGGATAAAAAGCTGCCGACAAGCGTCAACAGGATAAATAGTATGGTTATTTTTTTATAATTCACAGTTATTCCCGGAATCAATTTTCCTCAGGGACATCCCACCATTCGCCGGTGTCCTGATTATTGGTTACATTTTCTTTTGCTGCTCTTAGAAGATCGCTATTGTCAACGCTTCTATTGTACCAGGCAAGAGAAAATGCGGTAATTATAAAGATTGCACCAAGTATAGATGTAAATCTTGTTAGAACATTTCCAGTTCTGCTTCCGAAAGCAGAAGTTGAACCGCCGCCAAAGATTCCGCCAAGGCCTTCACCCTGCTCATCCTGCAGCATAATAATAATGATTAGTAAAACAGCGCTGATACTGAAAAGCACCAGTAATGCAACTCCAACTGCACCCATTTTTCAAACTCCAGTAAAAAAATATAAAGTATCACCCGCAAAATACAGGTGATGGCAAGTATACACTTATTTGTCGTATTCGGCTATAGGTAAAAACAAATCCGCCTTTAAAGATGCACCGCCTACTAATGCGCCGTCAATGTTCTCCATACCCATAAGCTGAGCCGCGTTTTCAGGTTTTACCGAACCACCGTACTGAATTACCATCTTCTCAGCCGCGTCTTCGGAGTACAATGATTTTACAGTATCGCGTGTAACCTTATGAATCTGATCAGCATCATCGGGTGTAGCAGTTTTACCTGTTCCGATTGCCCATACTGGTTCATAGGCTATTGTCACTTTGTCAAGTTCAGCTTCACTCACTCCCTTAAGTCCGGCTTCAGTCTGTGTTTTAACAACAGATTCAGCTTTGCCGGATTCTCTTTCATCGAGTGTTTCACCAACACAAAGTATGGCCTCAAGACCGTTTGCAAGCGCAAGCTTAACTTTTTCATTGATCATCTCATCGGTTTCACCGTAGACATGACGTCTTTCGGAGTGACCCAGGATGACGGCATCAACACCGATTGCCTTAAGCATCAGTACTGATGTTTCACCGGTATGAGCTCCCTGCTCAACAGTAGCCATATTCTGAGCACCGAGAAGGATGTTGCTGCCCTTCACTACAGATGCAACAGATTCAAGAGCTGTAAAACTAGGCGCAATCAGGATTTTATGACCGCATCCAGCGAGTCCGGCTTTAAGCTCCTCGGCAAGTGCCTTGGCTTCTGCCGGGGTTTTATGCATTTTCCAGTTTCCTGCAATAAATGATCTTCTCATATTTTCCTCTTTTTAATAATTTAATCTCTAAGAGCTTCGATTCCGGGAAGGACCTTGCCTTCAAGAAATTCTAGTGAAGCACCGCCGCCGGTTGAAACATGGTCGATTTTATCAGCAAAACCGAACTTATTCACAGCAGCCACAGAGTCTCCCCCGCCTACAACAGTTGTTCCCTTGCATTCCGCAACCCATTCAGCAACCTTAAGAGTTCCAGCTGCGAAGGCTTCAAACTCAAAAACACCCATAGGACCGTTCCAAACAATTGAAGCGGCAGACAGAATTCTGTCTTTTACTTTAACAAGTGTTTTCTCACCGATATCCATTCCGAGCATATTATCCGGTATATCAATACTATCGAGCTTAACGGCCGCAGCAGTTTCAGAGAAATCTTTTGCAGCAACGTGATCTTCAGGAAGAATAATTTCAACACCCTTTTCGGCTGCTTTTTTAAGCAGATTCTTGGCGGTGTCAAGATAATCTTCTTCGAAGAGTGATTTACCGATGCCGTAGCCCTGAGCAAAAAGGAAGGTGTATGCCATTCCTCCGCCGATAATAAGGCTGTCGGCTCGCTCCAGTAATGATTCTAGAACACCAATCTTTGAAGAGACCTTGGCGCCGCCAATGATGGCGACAAACGGCTTTTTCGGGCTTTCAAGTACACCGTCAAAGAAAAGACATTCTTTTTCAATCAAAAAACCTGCTGCTGAAGGAAGAAAGTGGCTCACTCCTTCAGTTGATGCATGCGCTCTGTGAGCAGTACCGAAAGCATCGTTGATGAATACATCGCCGAGCTTTGCAATTTTTTCTGCAAAAGCCATGTCATTTTTGGTTTCTTCGGCATAGAATCTTGTATTTTCAAGGACGAGAACCTTTCCTGCGCCTAGTTCAGAAGCAGCCTTTTCAACCTCGGGGCCAATAACATCCGAAGCCATAACAACCTCGTTATCGATAAGACTGGCGAGCCTGTCTGCCGCAGGCTTGAGGCTGAATTCAGGCTTTTTTTCACCCTTGGGGCGGCCGCAGTGGCTCATAACGATAAGGCTTGCACCTTCCTGCTCAAGTATGTACTTGATAGTGGGAAGTGCCGCCTGGATTCTTGTGTCGTCTGTAATTTTCCCTTCTTTCAGTGGAACATTGAAGTCCACCCTGATAAGAACTCGTTTATTCTTAAGATCAATATCTTTTACAGTTTTAAGACCCATGTATAACTCCTGTAAATTTTTACAAAAAGCTGTTTTCACAGAAAACAGCTTTTTATTAAGGTATAGCTTTATTAAACGAGCTTTGCAGCAAGGTCAACAACTCTTGTTGAGTAGCCTATTTCATTGTCATACCATGAAAGAATTTTAATAAAACCGTCTTCCATAACCATTGTTGAAAGTGCATCGAAGATTGATGAGTGGGTATTACCCTTAACGTCCATTGATACGATAGGATCTTCTGTATATTCAAGAATTCCCTTCATAGGACCGTCAGCAGCAGCCTTAACAGCAGCATTTACTTCTTCAACAGTTACTGATTTTTTAAGCTTTACAGTAAGGTCTACGAGTGAGCCGGTAGGAGTCGGG
>DMKD01000296.1 GCA_003454605.1 Spirochaeta sp.
ACTCTGGCAATAACATCGCTGGAGCCCATTTTCACCACTTCAGCTTTTATTCCGGTAGCCGCTTCAAATTGAGGAACTAAAGCATCAATAATTTCCTGGGTATGCGCAGAATACAGAACAACACTCTGAGCTCCAGCCTCTCCTTCTGCTGCAGCTGTAGCAAATACACCGAATGACACCAAAAGCAGTAACAGAACTGACAAAATCATCCTTTTCATAGGATCCTCCTGATTTTTCTATTCATAACAAATAGAAATGAATTCAACACTTAAACCTTTTATTAACGCGGTCAACCTTTTACCTTTATATAAATTGCTTTCCACCTCTCCAGGATGTATCTTGTCCGATATGAATTATCGAAAACTCATTAAAAATAGCACCCTTTTTCTCTTTTTTACCCTTGCAGCCCTTCCCGGATTTTCCCAATCCCCGGGAACCCTCCCCTCGTTAAACGACATACTTCCGGCCATATCTTCATCCGACAGCTCCGCCCTCATGAACGATGGTGAACTTCTGCGTTTTCACGGCAATGGCGTATCCCCGGCTCTTCTGCCGAACACTTCTCTCACTGCCGGAATAGCCAGACAGATGATTTCCGGAGATTTGAACATCGGTATCGAAGGTTTGTTCTTCACCCCTTTGAGCGAATTACCCGAAAAATACCGGGAGATGACCCCAGACGAGAGAAGGTTAACCCTCTACAACATCCTGCGTTCAGTGAGCACCCTCCAGGGACTGGAATACTACTCAGCCTCCCGGGGAGAAATGCGCTTGTTATTCGAGGAATCCTGGACGATTGCCAAAGTAAAGAAACCCAAAGTGGCCCTGGCAGACCCTCTGGTTTCAACGATACCCGCGGAAGATACGATAATGATTCATCAGAAGGACAAGAGCTTTAACAACAACGAATCCTCCATGACCTTCCGAGCCAGGTCCAATGCCTTTGCCGCGGATATCATCAACCTCACCCCCATGCGCTACAAGGGGTTTATCAGAATAGCGGACCCGGGGGATATGCAGATTCACCTTATCGTTGTGCCGGTGGAAGAGGGTTTGCTGATGTACGGAACGATGTCCGCCAAAACCCTGAATGTGAAAGCCTTTCTCGAGAGGGCTCAGAACTCTTTTACCACCCGGGTAATCGCCCTTACCGGCTGGTACAGAGCCCGGCTGGGTGAGGAATTTTCCGACTGACTGTTAATAAACAACTTCATTTTCCACAGTCACTCTGCGGAATTTACACGAAATTCCGCAGAGTGACTGTTGCTTTTTCAGGATATGTAAAATAGGATAGGGATATGTACAAAAGAGCTCTGAATATGAGCCGACTTGTATCCAATAAATCTTTTTTCCTTTTCGGCCCCCGCAGTACCGGAAAAACCACATTGCTTCACACTCAATTTACAGATATTGAAATAATAAATCTACTATCAGGTGCAACATATCTTTCATTGGCGGAAAATCCGTCAAAACTGCTGGATATAATCCGTGAGCAGACCGATAACCCGCAGATTGTTATCATCGATGAGATCCAGAAAATCCCTGAGCTGCTTGATGAAATCCACAATCTGATTGAATCTTCTCAGATTCATTTCATCCTGACAGGTTCCAGCGCAAGAAAGCTCAAACGAAGCGGAGTTAACCTGTTGGCAGGAAGGGCCTGGCAGGCAAATTTATTTCCTCTTGTATCTTCTGAAATTAATGATTTTGACATTCACCGCTACCTGCGATTCGGAGGATTACCTCAGGTATACCCCAGTAAATATCCGGAAGAAGAACTGGATGCCTACATTAATACCTATTTAAAAGAAGAGATTCAGGCCGAAGCTCTGGTCCAGAACCAGGTTTCTTTCTCACGGTTTTTTAAAGTTGCCGGATTTTCAAACACGGAACAGCTTAATTATACAAATATTGCTAGTGATACCGGGATTCCTGCCAGTACGATCAGGTCGTATTTTTCAATTCTGGAAGATACCTTTACCGGTTTTCTACTGGAAAGCTGGCAGGAATCAAACCGGCGAAAAGCTGTTGCCACACCTAAATTTTATTTCTTCGATACCGGTGTGGCTAATTTCCTGAGGGGTAATAACGATATTCGTAAAGGAGGAAGTGAATACGGGAAAGTGTTTGAACAATTTATCGCCATGGAATTACGGGCATGGCTCTCATACCGCAGGGTAAAAAAAACTCTCCGATACTGGCGGACACGTTCCGGAACAGAAGTTGACTTCTTAATTGGCAGAGATACAGCGATTGAGGTTAAAACTGCCGTGAGAGTCCAGGATAAACATATAAAAGGATTGCGGGCCCTTAAAGAGGAAGATATATTCTCCCTATTCATACTTGTTTCATTCGATGAGATGAATAGGAAAACAGAGGATGGAATACGCATCCTGCACTGGTCCCGATTTCTTGATTTACTCTGGAATGACGAATTGATAAAATCAGAAGGCAGAGCAATTTTTTAGACCAACTCCAATTCCTACCTTTCCGTAGCTTCCGACCCGCGAACACCTACATAAATGTAGCTTTCGGCGCCAAGAGGTCATCCAAAAAACAACTCCTAAGCCCCAGGCAAAGTGGCACGATTCTTGCTATCTAAAGAAGATGAAGATGAGCGAGATTGATTACACCAGTATTTCCGTGGACGACATTTACGGAAGCAACAGTTTTAACGACAAATCCATGCGGGAATGGCTCCCCAAGAGCATCTATAAAGAGGTGAAGGCCGTTCAGGTTGGGGAAAAAGACCTCACCCTGGAAGTGGCCGAAGTTGTGGCCAGCGCCATGAAGGACTGGGCCACCCAGAAGGG
>DMKD01000387.1 GCA_003454605.1 Spirochaeta sp.
GTGCTTGCGATACTCGTCGAGCGTGGTCGCACCGATGCACTGGAGCTCTCCGCGTGATAATGCCGGCTTGAGCATATTAGACGCGTCTATGGCCCCTTCAGCACCGCCTGCGCCGATAATTGTATGCAGTTCATCAATGAACAGAATTACATTGCCTGCGGCCCTTATCTCTTTCATGACCCTCTTTAGGCGTTCCTCAAACTCTCCGCGGTACTTTGTTCCCGCTATTAGTGAAGCAAGATCCAGGGTGAGCACCCTCTTGCCTATAAGCACCTCAGGAGCTTCGCCGTCGACTATAATCTGGGCAAGGCCCTCGACTATAGCCGTCTTGCCGACGCCGGGTTCACCTATAAGCACCGGGTTATTCTTGTTACGCCTCGCGAGAATCTGAATAACCCGCTGAATTTCTTTATCACGGCCGATAACCGGATCAAGCTTTTCCTGCCTGGCGTACTCAGTCAACTCACGGGCGAACTCATCAAGAGTCGGCGTATTTTTCTTTCCGCCGCCGGCCTGTTTCTTCCGCACCTGCTCAGCCTGGGCCGGAGCCTTCTGCTTCAGATTTCCCGGTCCACGCAGTTCTACAACAGCCGCGCGTACGCTTTCAGGGCTGATTGAATGCTTAATAAAGAATCTCGAAGTTATACTGCCGTTCTCGTTTATCGCGGCAATAATGAGATGTTCGGTTCCTATATAATCATGACCGAGGGTTCTTGCTTCTTCAGCTGAATCCTCAAGTATCTTCTTTCCCCGCCGGGACGGCGGCACATCACCGAGTATAAGACCGCTGTGCTTCTTCGGGATATTCCGTTCTATTTCAAGCTGAAGCTCAATAGGATCCACACCGAGGTTCTTTATGGCTTTATATCCTAGACCCTCGCCTTCCTTGATTACGGCTAAAATAATATGCTCGGGAAGCAATTGGTCTGAATGAAATCTCTTGGCTTCTTCCTGCGCAAAAATGGTAAGTATTCGCTGTGCTCTCTGTGTAAGACCTTTAAACATTCTACCCTCCATCAACTATAACTTTTTTTTATTAATTATGTCTTTAACATAACCCGCACGGGTATAATCGACAAGTGTCTCATCAGCCCCCGCATCTTTGTCTTTTATCATCTTCTGAATATGTGATTTCTGACTTAAGAATATAAGACTGCTGCAAACCTCTATCGGCAGATCAATCATACCGAGTGAAATACCCATCCTCAATGCTGAAAGATTATCAATAGCCTCATTGGCTTTAAGCAGTCGGCAGTTTGTCAGGAGACCGTATGCTCTGTAAACAGAATCCTCTACCTCGGTCTTTTTCTTTTCAAACATTTCCGCTCTGGCCTTCAGCTCATAGCCGGCAATCTGAAGTGCAAGATTCTCGAGCTTTTCCACAATCTCTTCCTCGGTCTGGCCGATGGTAAACTGATTGGAGATCTGATACATACTCCCTAGAGAATGATCTTCATCACCCATGAAGCCCTTCACCGTAAATCCTATCTGTACAACGGCTTTCAGAGCCTTTTCTATCAGATTAGTTTCAACGAGTGCGGGTAGATGCATCATCACCGATGCCCGGACACCTGTGCCGAGATTGTTGACTTCGGTATTCAGATATCCGAACTCAAAAGAAACCGCATAATCAAGTTTCGATTCGAGTCTGGAATCAATAATATCAGCCTTTTGTGCACATTTCCGCACTTCAAGCCCGCCGTCGAAGACTGACAGCCTCAGGTGATCAGTATCATTGATAACACATGAGCTGAGGTTATCTTTGCTTATGATAAGGTTCTTCTTCGTATGCAGGATATAATCCTGGGAGAGATGATTCCGTTCAAGAAGAATACGTCTGTCGATGGGTTTAATCTTACCTATCTCTGATATCCCGTAATCGTCTACATCATCAAAACCTTCGAAAGCATCGATGATCTTGCTGCATACCTTCTGCTCGTCATCCCGATCCATCTTACCCGGGTATTTATGACCATTAATATTTCTGGAAAGTCTCACCCGGCTCGAAATGACTACGTCATTCTGATTACCGCTTCGTGAGAACCACCCGCTTTTTCCAGATATCTTTACCGGACTACTCATCTTCAACACCGGCCCTTTTCTCAATGATTTTTATTCGATCCCTGAGGATTGCAGCCTGCTCGTAGTTTTCCTGATCTATTGCACTTTCAAGTTTCTCACGAAGGCTTTCCTTGTCAATCAGCAGCCTTTTAAGCGTACCCACTTTCTCGGGCAGCTTGCCGACATGCTGAACCTGTCCTGCTGTATTTTCGAGATAGTTTTCAATCTCTTTGGCGAATGTATTATAGCAGTCTGCACATCCTACAGTTGCATTCTTTCTGAAGTCTTTTATTGTTGTTCCACAAGTACTGCAGACGTCCCGGTCTTCCTGTTCTGAATATTTATCAGTGAGATCTATCAGGCTTGTTAAAAGCTGTGATAATGAGAGTTCAATCACATCTTCTTCGCCGGATATTCCCTTTTCACCCGCACAGTCCGCGCAAAGATGCAGTTCAGAGATTTTTTCTCCGACTATCTGTTTTACATGAATAACTGCTTCTTTTCTTTTGCAAATGTCGCATTTCATTAAGTCACCTTACTATTATTGTAATAAAATTTTAAGACAATTTCTACAAATTTAATATCAAGATGGATTAATGTTTCCTCATAATATCAAGCGGCATCATTTTCTCAGCTTTTCTTGCAGGCATCAGGGCAGCGATCACCGACAGCACGACTGCCGCCAGTCCGACAGCGAGGATCTTCCCCGGATCAAGTTCAACCGGTATTTCCTCGAGATAGTATGTGGAAGCTGAGATTATTGAAAAACTATCACCCGCTCTGGATATTGAGCTGAATAATTCCGACAGCTTTTGAAAAAAATGAATAACAGAATTAATATTTACCGAGATTAGCAGGCCGGCTATTGTACCGGCTGCAGCCCCGCTTAAACCTGTAATCATTCCCGTTACAATAAAGGAATTCCTTATCTGCCGGTTTGAAGTACCGCAGCTTTTTAGAATAGCGATGTCTGAACGCCGTTCTATAACCATTATTATCATTGAAGAGGTTATATTTACCGCAGCCACGATAATAATAATCCCCATGATGAATACCAGAAGGATTCGTGTAGTGTACAGCGATTCGTACATGGAACGCTGCATGTTGTACCATGTAACGGTCGAAATATCCAAGTCAATGGTGTTAGAAATCTTAACCGCGGTAAGTTCAGCAGACCTATACGGATCTTTAATCTTGCACTGAATACTCAGATATCCTTCGTCCCGGAAGAGTTTTTCACCTTTTTCCAGTCCTATGTAACCCGTCATTGCGTCTACCTCATAGTAGCCGGTGGAAAAGATCCCTTTAACCTTAAAGGCTTCAGGCCGCAGCAGGATACGTCCGCTTCTTGTAGTTTTTGCTGTCAGCAGTTTCACATCGTCGCCGGTTCCGACCCCCAGAAGCCCTGCTATCTCACCGCTGAGCATTATCCCTGATGAATCGCTTAAATCGAAGCTGCCTTCTTTTATCTCAAGATATTTTCTGAAACCGTCATCCTTTTCAAGAATATCATCGGGCAGCGCTTTTATCTGTATTCCCGTACGATTGCCGGCTGAGTATATCAGTCCCGTTCCCCGGTATACCGGTGAGGCATACTCAACCTCGGGTATTTCCATCAACTGAAGACTCAGCTCCTCATAGCCGTTCATATCCATGTCATCATAGGGCGACAGCTGAATATGCCCTGTTTCAAGCTCAATAAACCGTCTTGTTATCCCTTCTATCATGCCGTCGGAAACCTCGATCACAACTATCATTGGAATCACCGACAGCGCAACTGCTATAGCCGCACCTGCCATAGTGCGTTTTTTGCCCTTTCGGAAAGAATAGAAGTTTCTTATACCTAGATAGAGTGAGAACCACGATCTTTTTTTCATATGAGGTGAAGTTCCCCTTTATGAAGATGATGTTCTTCACTGCCACGGGCGGCAAGCTCACCGTCATGCGTCACAAGCAGAAGAGTTTTTCCGTAATCATTGACCATATCGAACAACAGTTTTTCAACAACGCGCGAATTCTCTTCATCAAGATTGCCTGTCGGCTCATC
>DMKD01000012.1 GCA_003454605.1 Spirochaeta sp.
GATCAAGCGCCGCGAAATTTGCGGGTATGATCTCAGGCCAGCTGAGGGCATTCTGAATCGGAATGGACATGTCCGGGAGGCTTATTTGAGAATATAGATAACCATCGATTGTCCTGACGAGCGAATGCACATAGCTTTTTGGATGAACAACTATCTTTATTTTTTCAGCGGGAATCCCGAATAGAAAGTGTGCTTCTATAATTTCAAGGCCTTTATTAGCCATCGTTGCGCTGTCGATCGTTATCTTCGGGCCCATTTCCCAGGTGGGATGGGCAAGGGCGGCGCTCACAGTAACATTTTTGAGCGACTGAATTGAACGATTGCGGAATGCTCCGCCGGAAGCGGTTAGTATGAGCTCGGCTATGTATTCTTTATTGAAACCGCGAATCAGCTGCCAAATGGCGGAATGTTCCGAATCAACCGGAATTATCGAAGCCTTGTTTTCTTCTGCCAGTTTCAGGATCAGCTCCCCGGCCATTACAATGGTTTCCTTGTTTGCGCATGCAAGATCCTTGCCGGATTCGAGTGTTGCTATGGATGAAGACAGACCCGCAGAACCGGAAATCCCGTTAAGAACAACATCGGCTTCAGTCTCTCTAATCATCTCAAGCAAACCGTCGCTTCCCTCAAAATTGATTCCGGGATACGAAGGTTTTCTGCCTGTGAGGCAGACCTTTTTTACATTGAAGGTTTGGGCGAATTTCATGAGATTACTTTCATCGGTATGAGCTGAAATTCCGACTACTTCGAAATAATCTTTATTTGCCTTAAATACAGTTGCTGCATTTCGACCAATTGAGCCGGTGCAGCCTAAAATTATTAATTTTTTTCTTTTCATTGAAATCTCTTATGAATGCAGGTAGAGCATAATGTAGTAATAAAGGGGAGCACTGAAGAGTATTGAATCGATTGAATCCAGAACTCCTCCTCTGCCGCCCATTAATGTTCCACTGTCTTTTTCGTCGGCGGATCTCTTTAAAGCTGACTCAACCAGATCGCCGATAACCGAAGTGAAACCTATGCCCAGGCCGGTGAGAACAGCCAAGACAGGGTTATGTTTAAAAATATCAGGGAAAAATATGAAATAAATATAGCCGGCAAGACCTGAAGCGGCTAATCCGCCGATGAGGCCTGCCATGCTTTTATTTGGGCTTACAGGGAAAATACCTCTGCTGTTTTTGCCGAATTGCATGCCGGAAAAGTAGGCAAAAGTATCATTGCTGAAAACAAAAGTAAGAAATATGATCAGTATGATTGAAGAATCTGCGAAAATACTCATTTTGATGAGAAATGACATAAAAAAACCCGGGAAAATCAGCAGAAAACAGTAGGCTGGAAGTCTTTCCAGAACTGATTGAATAAGATTCTTCTCCCTCATCAATGCTTCTCTCAGAAAGAGGATGCCTGCTGATACTGTAAGAAGCGCAATTATCATTCGCTCCGGGAGAACTCCAAGAACGAAAAAGATGCTGAACAGCGGAAATACACCGGCAATTAAAGCAGCTTTAACCGGATTAAGGATAGTCTTGCGTTTAGTAAAAAAGTTTCTTGCCTCAAGTCCGCCGATTACCGATAGAGCAAGAAGTACTATATTCAGTGCCAGGTGAGAGTGATGCGGAAGCAGGAAAATCAGGGCGATAAGCAGAGGTATAGCGACAACACCAAGAAGCACCCTTTTTGCAAGATTATTCATTTACTCCCCCGAATTTTCTGTTGCGGTTCTGAAAACTTAATACAGCTTCCTCAAGATCCGCACGATCCCAGTCGGGCCATAGTTTAGCACTGTAATAGAATTCTGCATAGGCGCACTGCCATATCAGGAAATTGCTCAACCGCTGTTCGCCGGCGGTTCTGATTATGAGGTCGGGAGCAGGAAAATCAGGACAGTCAAGATAGTTTGAAACTGCAGATTCGGTGAGTTTCCCCTTATTGTCTTCAGATTCAAGCCACCTTCCCACAGCTCGCACAATCTCATCTCTTCCGCCGTAATTGATCGCAAGATTTACTGATGTTCCTGTAAAAATTGATGTTGATTCAACGACAGATTTGATTTCCTGCTGCACTGGAGCAGGAAGGCCTTCAAGGTCTCCGCTGTGAACAACCCTGATTTTATTTCTTCGGTAAAAATCCATTTCTTTTTTTAAATGACGGCTGATGAGGCTCATAAGAAATGAAACCTCTTCTTCAGTACGTTTCCAGTTTTCAGTTGAAAAGGTGTAGAGGGTGACATACTTGATACCCAGATCTGAAGCGGCTTTTACTATACGTTTTGCGGTTTCAAGGCCCTCTCGATGCCCGACAGTACGAGCTTTTCCCTGGTTCTTAGCCCATCTACCGTTGCCGTCCATGATAAAAGCTACATGAGCCGGCGGTTTTTCATTATCTAACTGAAAATCTGACATTACGAATTATATTTCCATTATTTCCTTTTCTTTATCTTCGAGAAGTACATTTATTTCTTTTATATAGTTATCGGTATGCTTCTGAACTTCATCAGCTCCCTTCTTTTCATCATCTTCAGTGATCTGGCTTGCCTTCTGTTTTTTCTTGAGGGCTTCATTCGCTTCTCTTCTTACGTTTCTTATGGCAACACGGCTCTGCTCTGCCATGTTTTTGGCAACTTTTACGAATTCCTTACGTCGGTCTTCAGTCAGAGGCGGAATGGCAATTCTGATTACCTTGCCGTCATTACTGGGGTTCACGGAGAGTTCCGATTTCTGTATTGCTCTTTCAATTTCTGAGAGCAGTCCCTTGTCCCAAGGCTGAATAACAACAAGCCTGGCTTCAGGAACAGATACGGTTGCTACCTGACTCATGGGGGTAGGTGTGCCGTATGCTTCGACCTTTACCTGATCAAACAGCGCTGCTGAAGCTCTTCCGGTTCTGATGGTTTTAAATTCATCCTCAAGAGCTGCAACCGATTTTTTCATTTTATCTTTGGCTCTGGAAATTGATTCCTGCATTTTTTATCTCCTATCTTCAAGAAAGGCATGAACAATTCATGTTCATGCCTTTACATTATACCAGATTACTGGTAATTAAGCTTCTACTCCGACTCGGTAGTAAACAAAATCTTCGATTTTTAACTTGCCGCCGGCTTCTTTGCCGATAGCTGCAAGTACATTTGAAAGACTGTTCTTGTCATCCTTGACGAAAGGCTGATCAAGAAGACATATCTGTGAGAAATGTTTGTTGAGTTTGCCTTTCACGATTCCCTGAAGAACCTTCTCTGGTTTACCGAGGTTTTCGGCCTGCTTCGTAAAAATTTCTGTCTGTTCTTTTGTGTATGCCTCATCTACAACATCCCTTGAGAGGTAGAGAGGGTTAAAAGCTGCAATGTGAAGTGCGCAGTCAAAAGCGAATTCTTTCACTTTATCGTTTTCAAAAACAGCTTTATCATCAGAAGACAGTTTTACGAGAACTCCGATTCCACCTTCTCCATGGATGTAGCCCATGCAGAATTCGTTGTCTGCAATGTTATATGTCTTGAATCTTTTAATGGAGATATTTTCCTTGAGCTTGCTGATTGCAAGTTTTACCTTCTCTTCAAGCTCAGGGGTTATCTTGGTGAGATTATCGGCAAGTATACCATCAAGAAGTTCATTGCCTGCGTTGACGAAATTTTCATTTATTGCAACAAAGTCGGTTTCACATGCGAGTTCAATGATTCCGGCCTTGCCGCCTGAAATTTTTGTGAATACACGGCCTTCATTTGTCGCCCGATCACCTCTTTTAGCTGCTGCTGCAAGGCCCTGTTCTTTGAGAAGTTTTTCCGCTTTCGCGTAATCACCTTCTGCTTCAACGAGTGCTTTTTTACAGTCCAACATTCCTGCTCCGGTTTTGTCCCGGAGTTTCTTTACATCAGCTGGTTTTACATCTGCCATCTATCTATTCTCCTGCTTTCTCTTCTTCTGTCGGTGTTTCAGCTTCTGCCGGTGCAGCCGCTTCTTCTACCGGCGCAGCCGCAGCTTCAGTTTCTACGGCAGGTGCAGCCGCAGCTTCAGTTTCTACG
>DMKD01000166.1:0-4126 GCA_003454605.1 Spirochaeta sp.
CTGTCAAATTATTCATATATAAATCAGCAATTCTCAATTTGGCAGTAAATAATTACTTAACTTGCGCCTGCACTTTCCGGCACCAATCAAAAATGCAAAGAAGATTGTTTTAAGAATCGGGCTTCCAAATAATTCTTCAACCGCTTCCGAAAGTAAAATTTAAAATTGCTGTATATAAATCCGTCAATAAAAATTGTCAGGTTTTACTCATCCTGGTCGGAGCAACTGATTTGTACTGAGCAATTAAAAAGGCGGCCGCCCCGATTGGAGCTGCCGCCTGTAAATTGATTCAGCAATTCTTAGTATGAGTGCTGATGAAATTCACCTACATTCTCCTTGGTTACAACAAAAGTGGGATCGTGGTTGATCTTTTCAAATGATTCGCCGCGAAAAATTGATTTTCCAAGCGCTAATGCTCTACCACCCATTGTAGGCCAGTATGACATTGAAGCGCCGAAGATTGGGTTGCCTTCAGAAAGAAGCTTGTAAGCAGCCTTCGAGCCGCCAAAACCAGTCACAAACTGTACATCAGTTCTACCGGCATTTTCGATTGCAGTGATTGCACCTACAGCGGCTTCATCATCCTGACAGTAAACAGCATCTATCTTGTCATATGCAGGAAGGATGTTGCTCATTGCATTGAGACCGGCATCCTGATTAAACTGACCATCGGCTTCAACAACGATATTTATACCGGGATAGTCTTTCTTAATAACATCTGCAAAGCCATTATATCTGTCCAAGTCTATAGGAATACCTACATAGCTTCTTAGAATGGCGATATCACCTTTTCCTCCGAGTCTGTCGCCCATGTACTTTGCAGCGTTTGAGCCGCAGAGATAATTATCGCCGCCGAGAAGGGCAGTGTACTTGTCGCTGTCTATCGGTCGGTCTACAATAATAAGCTTGATACCGGCATCATAAATATCCTCGCAGATCGGAGTCATCAGAGTACCGTTTCCAGGCAGACAGATAATCATGTCATAGGCGTCTTCCTTAAAGGTAGTCAGAATATTCAGCTGATCTGCATCATCTACTGCATTCTTGATTACGAAATGAAATTCGTCAACGTCTTTTGCAGCTTCGTCCAATGCTGAATCAAGCATCTTTGCCTGCCAAGCATTGTTTGCCGGCGGAAAAGATACAGCTATGCGCATTACGCCTTCTGCTACTTCCTGCTGTCCTCCTGCGAATACCATTACCGGCAGAAGCATCATTACTGCCAAGATCACCATTACAGTTTTTTTCATTTTTGTTCCTCCAAAAATATTATTTTTTTTCTATTCTATGCCGGCGAGGCACTTCTATACCAAACCGGCAGCCAACCTAATTTATTAACTACCTTTCAGCAATTAATTTCTCCTGGAGTTTTCAGGCAGTTTGCTGTCTGAAAATCTCCCGAGAAATAAACGGTCTCCCGTATATTTCTCCTGGATGTTTTTCACTTCGTGAAAAACTCCCGAAAAGTAAACAGCTTTGCTGTTTACTTTTCCCTACGCTGAATCAGTACGGCAAACAGAATAACTGCACCCTTCACTGCTCCGGCAAGGTAGGGTGATATGTTCAGCATTATCATCATGTTCTTCACGATACCGAGGATGATAAATCCGACTATTGTCCCGATCAGACGGCCTTTGCCGCCGTTGAGCGATGTTCCGCCGATAATAACCGCAGTTATTGCTTCAAATTCATACTGCATACCGGAGGATGTAGCCGCTACCGCAGCCATCCTCGACATTTCAATCACAGCAGCAAGCCCGGTACAAAAACCGACTATCATATAGGTCGCAATCTTTATCCTGTCCACCTTGATACCGGAATATTTAGCGGCCTTCTCATTTCCGCCGACTGCGAATACATAGGTTCCGAATTTCGATCTTGTCAGAGTGACGTGCAGAATTAAAGCCAGCACAATTGCCATAATAAAAGGAATGGGAATTCTAAAAATTGATCCATTTCCAATATTTGTAAACTCGGGAATCTTGTTACCCATAATTGTTGCGCCGCGGCAGAAATACATTACGACAGATCTGGCGATTATTCCGACCGCCAGCGTTACGATGAAGGGGGGAAGTTTTGCCTTAGTAATAATTATTCCGTTTGCAAAACCGATGCCGGTCGAAATTGCAAGACATACAAGAATCGGTACAATCAGCGGCATCGCAGGATCACCGGACTCGGTTACCATTTTCTGAAGCGCGATGAGAGCCGCTCCAGATGTTGCGAGCACAGGCCCGCTCGAAAGATCGATTCCGCCTGCAATGATTACAAATGTCATTCCCAGCCCAATTATTCCGACTATTGATGTATTCCGCAGAATATTCAAAAGGTTGTTCGGTCTCAAAAAGCGTGGCGCCGCAATCCCGCATATAATCAGGATTACAAAAAATACAACAACAATGCTATAGTTTTTCCAAACCCTGGACACCAGCTGTAAAAAGCTGTTTTTCTGTTTTATATTTTCCATCATTCTCCCTCAAACCCGCTCTTAAACATTTGTAGCCATGTACATTATTTTTTCTTCTTCCATCTCCGAACATTTCAGCTCGCCTGTTTTACGGCCTTCATGCATCACAACCACACGCTGACTCACGCTCATAACTTCCTGCATATCGGATGAAACGATTACAATACCTATCCCGCTTTCGGCTAGTTCGCGAATAATCTGATAAATCTCCTGCCTGGCACCTACATCAACACCGCGGGTGGGTTCATCAAGGATGAGAACTTTCGCATCGCTCAGCAGCCATTTAGCAAGCGCGACCTTCTGCTGATTCCCGCCGGACAGGTTTGCAACATCCTGATCAGAACCGGCGCATTTGATATTCAGCCTTTCAATCATTCCCCCGGTGTTGCTTCTAGTCTTTTTTACACCCTTGAAAATTCCTTTGTTTTTGCGCCAGAAAACATAATTTGAATTTTCTGTTATGTCCCGGCAGAGGACGAGCCCGGTGTCCTTCCGATCTTCTGTGACTAGTCCGATATCAATTTTAATTGCATCGATTGCACTTTTGACAGTTACCGGTTTACCGTCAATAAGCACCTGCCCGCTTTCCGGGCGCCTTATTCCGAAAATAACCTCCATAAGCTCAGTACGTCCTGCGCCGACAAGGCCGCTGAAACAGACAATTTCACCTCTTCTAACACTAAAACTCACATCATCGAGCATATTGTCAGTTACACCCAAAACCTCAAGGATTACATCATCCTCGTCTCCGCTGAAATCGCCTATGCTGGAGTGCTGAACCTCCCGGCCCACCATCAAAGTAGCGATATCTTTTTCGGTAACGTCTGCAACCTTCTTTGTATCAATATAAGAACCGTCACGAAGTACAGTTACCGAATGACAAACCTCGGTAATTTCTTTCAGCCTATGGGAAATGTAAATAATAGATATTCCATCTTCACTCAGACTTCTCATCAGGTTAAACATAATCTCGGTTTCTTTACCGGTCAGCACTGCGGTGGGCTCATCCATAATCAGCAATTCGACATTGAATGATATGGCCTTCGCTATCTCTACCATCTGTTTCTGAGCGATCTTCAACTCACGCACCGGGGTTTTTGGATCGATGCTCTCGCCTAAACGCTTCAGAAGTCTCGATGCTTCCATGTTCATTTCTGAAAAATCGATCAGCCCGTTTTTCCCTTTCGGCTCACGGCAGAGATAGATGTTTTGTGCAACAGTTAAATCATCGAAAAGGTTCAGTTCCTGGTGGATCATCGATATCCCATATGCCTGCACCTCAAGCGGCTCTGCAGTACGTTTGATATGCACATTCTTAAAATGTACTTCACCGTCATTCTGCTCATAGATCCCTGAAAGAACCTTCATAAGAGTTGATTTCCCGGCCCCGTTCTCACCGCAGAGTGCTCTTATCTCACCCTTCTCAAGGCTGAAGTCGACTGCATGCAGAACCTCAACCCCGTAGAAACTTTTACATATACCCTGCATTTCAAGCAGTTTTGACATAAAATCTTCCTTCCTCTATTATTTATCTGAATTAATGCACTGCAGCAATTTATCCGGCTATACACAGCTATGCATATAAAATCATTTCAAGTACGAGTATTAAGTGTTTAATATTTTTACATTCGAAAGAACGTTATGTGTATTAAAGTTCAA
>DMKD01000166.1:4214-5649 GCA_003454605.1 Spirochaeta sp.
GCATGATGAAACTCATGTTCATAACCGATAATATGCCCTGCAGGCCACCAGGCTTCCATGTAGGGATGAACAGCTTCAGTAGTCTGAATTGTCTTGAAACCCTGCTGATTATCAGGATCTTCCCTGTTGTAATATTCCAACTCGTTCATTCTTTCAAAATTAAAGAGAATAGATCCCTTACTTCCATAAATTTCAAAGTAGTTGTAGTTTCTTCGGCCCGGAGCAAACCTTGTAGCATCAAAAGATCCAAGTGCTCCATTTTCAAAACGTACAGTCATAAAGGCGGCGTCTTCTACCGTCACCTTACCCATGGCTTTAGTATCTCCGGCAACTCCGCCGAATGTACCTGATTTTGCTTCATCGGGAAGTACACGTTCGGTAATGAAATTTGCAGTCATACAGTTTACTGAGGCGATATCGCCGATAAGAAATCTGGCGAGATCAACCGAATGCGAATTCAGGTCACCCTGAGGCCCCATACCGGCCTTATCAGCCTGAAGATGCCAGGTTAAAGGGAAATCAGGATCAACTATCCAATCCTGCAAATATGCACCTCTCCAATGAAAAATACGTCCTATCTTTCCTTCGTCGATCATCTGCTTGGCAAGCTGCACAGCCGGACAGCGCCGGTAGTTATGGTTGATGTAATTAACCTTGCCACTTTTTACTGCAAGCTCAGCCATTTCTTTTGCCTGCTCAAGGTTCATCGCAAGCGGTTTTTCACAGAATACATGCTTACCGGCCTTGAGCGCTGCCATTGCGATAGTATGATGGAGATGCTGCGGAACTGAAATATCGATAATATCGATATCGTCACGGGCAACAACCTTCTTCCAGTCGGTTTCAACCTCTTCCCAGCCCCATCTGTCGGCAAATTCCTGAACGGCACTCTCATGCCGTCCGCAGACTACCTTCATTACGGGTTTGATATTCATATCGAAGAATAGCGGTGCATTTCTCCATGCATTACTGTGGGCCTTGCCCATGAACTTATAACCAATCAGGCCTACATTCAATGTTTTCAAAATAATCTCCTATAATATTCCGCCATGGATGGCGGCCATCCTGTCAAAACAGCGGTGAAGTGTAGAGCACAGGCTTTACACTTCAAAATTAAAATTGTACATGGAAGTACAATTTTAATTATCCGACTATCCCCGCAATTCTTTTCAATTCTTTGACACTTGCTTCAACAGCTTTATCTTCATCGTCATCACTCCAGTCATTTCTATTGTCTTCATGGAGATAATCGATTTCCATAGCAAGGAAGCCCTTGTAGTCCGCTTCTTTCAGAAGCTGTGCAAGCTTGAGGTTATCAACAAGCCCTTCACCCGTAGGTGTGCATGCGAAAAAGTGCCAGTTGCCTACACCGCAGTTAGCCTGAGGCTTGAGATCTTTTACATGAGTAGAGAATGTATATGGTGCAAGCTTTTTC
>DMKD01000304.1 GCA_003454605.1 Spirochaeta sp.
AAGCAGGAATCAGGAAATCCCTTCATCATATCTGGTTAACATACTGATCAGTTTGAAGGCCAAAGGTATTATTAAAACTAACCGGGGACCGCACGGTGGATATGAACTGGCCAGGAAACCGGAAGATATAACGATTTTTGACATTGTAGAGGTTCTCGAAGGCCCCTTTGAATTAGCAGCATGTCTGGAAGATGAAAAGAACTGCAGCAGAGGCAGTACCTGTGTCAGTATGGGTGTTTGGACCAAGGTACAAAAAGCACAGGGGGATGTATTAAGAGGAATAACAATCAACGATCTGGTGGAAGAAACTCAGAACCTCTACAGCCCTGATTTTTCAATATAAAGGCAATAAGGATCGCCCATACTTTATTTTGCTCTAAGCACTCGGTATAGCCTTTTCAAGTCTCACCGGCAAAGCCGGTGGTTTACCTTCTATGATTGGAGCCTGTTCAGACTGTTAAGGAATAAAGCTGAACACCAGGGATCGTAAGAATTACTCCGAGGCATCTCCAACCATAGTCGCCCTCTCCTCCAGCATGGTGGATATTTCTTCCAGATTCACAAGAAGCGCCCTGTAACGGTCTGACTGTATATTTTCAAGTTCTGTGCACCATTCAACCTGTCTAAGTTCGAAATTATCTATTTTCCCACCCATTTCCTCTTTTAACGTAAGAAGGTTGTTTGAATAAACCTGCTGAATATCTGACATCTTATGAATCTGTTCTACAAGCTGTAATTCCATGCTGTGAAGAGAGTCAAACTGCTTCCCTAATATCTCTACTCTCTCCTGATATTGCTGATAATATGATCTCATGGAAAAACTCAGAATAATGCAGGCAGTTACAATCAATATTAATGATGCTATCCAGGCCGCAAGATTCCATTTCCTTCGTTTTCTTTCCAAAAAGAATTGCAGACCATAATACGCTTCAAAATTCCGGGGGTCCCGGGTGAGAACCATTTCAAAACATCGTCTGGATGAGTCGAAAAGACGCTGATAATACTCCACTTTTCCAAGCAGAATGAGAGCCTCCGTTTTATCAGGGTGCTCCGAAAGAATACGTTTCAGCTTCTCCCTGGCTTCCTCATATCGTAGTGCTGAAGCCAAGTCGAGGGCCGTATGATATTCCTTCCTGAAATCCATCATTTAATCCCGGACAGAAAATCTGCCAATTCAGCCAACAGCTTTTCACTCCCGACTGTGTCATCCAGATCCATCGCATCTTCAAGTTTTTTAATCATATCCAGTATCTCTAATTCCAACCGGGAATCATTCAGCCCTCCAATCTTTTTATATGCTGTTTTAATCACCCTCTTCATTTTACGCTTGTCGATTACAACTTTGTCCGGCTTTCCTTCTTTACTCACTTTCAAAATACGGTTTATATCAACTTCAAGATTTTCGATTTTACCACTTTTCCTGTCCAATGCTGATACTTCAACCAGGCCGTTGATATTGTACTCAAAAGTAATATCCACTTCTGATCCGGCTGGCAGTTTCCGGGGAAGTTGATCCAGAACAAAGGAGGCAATAAAAGTATTTCTGTCCACAGAACGATCCTCTCCTTGGTAAATATCAATTGTTACAGCTTTCTGGTTTTCATAGCTTGTGTAGTATGTTTTTGTCATGGATGAGGGTATTGCTGTATTTCGGGGTATAAGGACACTGTAGAGATCGGGATTTAGCTCCCCGGTTGGAGAGACGCCCAGACAGCAGATTCCAAGGGAATGAGAGTTGACATCCACAAGGACCCTGTCAAGCTCTTCACCTGATATAATTCCCCCCTGAACAGCTGCTCCCATTACGACACAAAAATAGGGATCTAATTCCCTGTGAACATCAAAACCATAATCCTCTTTTAATACTTCCATAATTTTTGGGATGCGGGTAGAACCTCCGGCAAGTATCAACCTGCCGATATCAGATCTTTCCAGTTCACAGGTTTTAATAACAGAATCAAGCAGATGGAAACTTCTTTGCAGCTCATCCTCGATTTGTTTTTCAAAATCAATTCTGCTTACATTAGTTTTCAGAGATACGGGCTTCCCCTTATACGCGCCAAGAAAGCTCTCTTCAACCTTAACAAGACTTTGAGTTGACAATTCTATTTTTACAGCTTCGGATATATTCTTCAGCCGGGCGTCCCTCTTTAAATCCTCTTTTTGGAAATCTCCCCCGGGAAGGGAAGACCGTAAGAAATCCCTCAGAGCACGGTCGAAGTCATCACCCCCGAGATAACAATCACCATCGGTAGTCATTACCTCAATAAGTCCTTGTTCAATCTCTATCAGGGAGATATCAAAAGTACCACCACCGAGATCGTAGACTAATACTTTTTCACTTGAATTATCAGCAGAGCTGTAAGCCAGTGCAGCGGCTGTAGGTTCATTAATGATTCGTACAACATCAAGGCCGGCTAACTCTCCCGCTTTTATTGTGTCCGACCTTTGAACATCACTGAAGTAAGCGGGGACGGTAATAACAACCTTCTCTACCTTGAATCCAGTGCTTTTTTCAGCCTTCTCTTTTAAAGTCTTCAGTATAAAAGAGGAAACCTCGGCAGGAGTATATTCCTTAGCCCCCATTGAAACCGTTCTACCACTGCCCATCATTCTCTTAATAGAAACAACGGTATCTCCGGGGAATGCCGCATATTGATTTCGGGCTTCAAATCCGGCGATTATGTTACCCTTCCGATCAAGTCCCACCACTGAGGGAATGAAATATTTCCCTTCTTCCAATTCAACAACAACCGGTTTTCCCTTATCAAGGTAAGCAATTTCCGAATTCGTTGTTCCAAGGTCTATCCCGAAAATCTTTTCCATAAACATCCTGCTATCATGTTGTAATTATAACTTTTGCAAAGCGAAGAACCTTACCGGCCAACAGCCAGCCCTGCACAATAACATCCGAAATCAACCCGGGTTCTGTAGAATTTGCTGCCGTACCCACAGCTTCATGAAACCGGGGATCGAACTTCATTCCCAATTCTGCTGAAGGGGTAAGTCCTTGAGGTGAATAGTACTGAAGAAGCTTGCTTTTAACAATTTCCAGCCCCTTTCCCAGCTCCGGATTCTCCGATTCCAATGCGGAATTGCAGGCGGCATCGAGATTGTCAAATATTGGTATCAAGCTCAGAAAAGACTTCTCATTTTCCTGCTCTTCCTTATCCAGAATTTCATCAAGAGATGATTCAAGAAAAACCATCTTGGTTAATATATTCGTTAATTTTATTTCATTGTTCCGAACCAGTTTCATTACATCTTCTCCGGTTTCCACTTTATCCCCGGTATCCCCCATGTTTTTTTCCATTCGTGTAGAGATTATAAATGGAAATTGTACTGCGGAATATTTCAATGAAGATCCTCAATCCTGTTGTCAATACTTGTGAAAAAACGAGTAAAATCCCTGATATATAAATCAGAGGAAGCCAAAAGCAGGTGGAAGATTCTTTCTCTGAACAGATCTTCCAGAGTGTCCCGGGAAGCTGCGTCCACCTTAATATCAGAAAATATGCGGAACAGGGACATATCAAGTTTCTTCCGCATATTTGAATCCTTGAGAATTCCATAGGCCTTCCGAACCATTTTAAATTCTTCAGGGTTTCTCTCCGGTGGGGCTTCCTTAACCCGCTGTAGATAAGCATTTCGGATATCCTTCTCATCAGCAGTTTCCGATATTCCAAGAATCTGGTAAGGACTGAGTTCTGACTCAACCCCATATTCCGATTTTGCTTTTTTTCTTTTACTCATATTCTTGATGGGGCTTAAATCTTCCCCTGGCCTTTATTTCTTTAATCATGATTTTCATGACAAATATACCATCACTGTCGTCTTCATTCCGAGCTTTTTCCAGGAGTTCCCGGGCATACTGAAGAGTTTCCCGACCTTTTCCAATGTCATTAAGAATGAGAAGATGCAAATATCTGTCTTCTTCATTGGCATTTTTCTTTTTAATAAGTTTTCCAGAATACTCTAAAGCCCACTCTGGCTGATTATAATAATAAAGCAGATCGGCGATAAAATAGTTATCCCATTGCAGTGAATCTTCTGCAACTCTACAAAGCGATAATACCTTCTCCCTTTCATTCTTTTCAGCAAGAAACCCCACAGATACATCCGTCAGCTCCTCACTTACCGGACAGCCGCAGGAAGTTATTCCCTGAAACAGTTTCATTGCCTGGGTAATAAATCCGTCTTCATAGAGTACACAGGCGAGGTGATACGCATAATAATGAT
>DMKD01000284.1 GCA_003454605.1 Spirochaeta sp.
CAGACTATTATGAACGTCAGCAGGTCCTCTACAACAATTACGGAGAGGTCAGCTTTGAAAAGCTCTCAGGAGACTGGAGAAATCTTCCTGCCTTCTATGGTATCCAGCCCCCCTTAACACCCTATGCTAATACCGCCTACGGCTACGGTCATGCAAATTTCAAAGAAGATCATGACGATATATACCGGCGTCAGCCGCTGCTGGGAAAATCAAGCATGCTTATTGAAACGGTAAGACTCGATGACCTGACTGCTGATTATCCAATTGACGAGACTATATTTGAACGTCTTGTTTGGAGCGATAAATACGGGATCAAACATAATATAGAATACCCGCTTAATGATGATGTTATCAGCAGCGTAAAAGCTGAAATGAAAAAAGACGCTCCAATGAAAAGCGAGGATATAGACGGTGACGGAGAGCCGGATGATTCATACTACATCGTTGAAAAATACCGGGACAGTCTGGTTCCATCAATCACGCTCTCTTTAGCCTGTAATTATTTTAATAAAAAGCTTTCAGATCTCGAAATATCAATAGGGGAGTACATCCTCATTTCAAATCCTGAAAGTTTCAATATTGATACAAGCAAATGGGAAGGCTACAGGATCGTTGATTCACCTACTGAAACAGACGAAGACGGCAACATTGTAAAAGAAGAAATCAGCCATGAAGTCGATGAAATTCGTATACCTATCGATGACGAATGTAAAATGCTTATCAATTTTATGGGTTATCCATCCTTTGCAGCAAGCGGTGAGAAACAGACCTATCCCGTACGCTCTTATGCCGGTTATGCATCCAATCCTCCCGGAACAGGCTCAAGATGGCCGGCTACAAAGGCTCTCGGTAATAAGATTGTCATGGTCGGAGCATTCACTAAAGGAATGGCGGCCGACCAGAAACCGACCCCCTACGGCCTGATGTTCGGTGTCGAGGTTCATGCTAATGCGCTGAATACAATTCTTATGAATAATTTTCTCACAACCGCACCATACTGGGTTGATTTCCTTATTCTGGCATTCTTCATATTCTTGATTGCATTTCTTGCGTCACGATTCTCAACGATACCGTCGGTTTTTATCTCTCTTGCAATGATCCTCGTTCTTTTCTTCGGTTCAAGCTATATATTCGACAATTACGACTATGTTCTCTCATTCTTTGAACCGGCAATTGCAATAGTTCTTACATTCCTGCTTCTTATTGCATACCGTGCAATGACAGAGGCACGCGACAAACGTATGATTAAAGGCATGTTCGGAACATATCTCAGCCCGAAGGTTGTTGAACAGATTATTGAAACACCTCCCGAGCTCGGCGGCGTTGATAAAAACCTCTCGGTATTCTTTTCTGACATACGCGGATTTACCACTCTGTCGGAATTAATGCCTCCTCAGGAGCTTGTACAGCTGTTGAACCAGTATCTCACCGCCATGACGGACATCATTCTCGAATCTGAAGGAACCCTTGATAAATACGAAGGTGACGCCATCATGTGCTTCTGGGGCGCGCCGCTGCCGCAGGAAGATCATGCATACCGCTCATGCGTCGCTGCAGTGAAGCAGCTTAAAGCCCTGGAGGCGCTCAATAAGACCCTTCCGCCCGAGAAGCAGATAAATATTGGAATAGGCATCAACTCGGGCATAATGACCGTAGGCAACATGGGTTCCACCCAGCGTATGGACTACACCCTGATAGGGGACAATGTTAACCTTGCGGCAAGGCTTGAAGGTACAAATAAACAGTACCGAACAAGAATTATCATCAGTGAGTACACCTATGGTCTTGTAAAAGAAAAAGTAATTGTACGTGAGCTTGACAATATCAGGGTAAAAGGTAAAAATAAGCCCGTATTAATCTATGAGCTTATTGATATTGCAGAATAAATATAAATTATGCGGTTCTTTTAACAATAATCGGCCCTCAATCATCGTCGGAGGAGGGCTGTTATTAATTATTCTACTGTTTACTCTTGCTTCCTGCGGAATGCCTACCTATGCGTATCTTTATCCGCCTGTTCTTGCCTACATCAGGGACAACCCCGAAACTATCCCCGACCAGGATCTTATTTTTACGAATGCATATAATAACAATGCCAGTATCTTCTCAGGCTATGAAATTTACTATAAAATTTACGATCCTTCCGACAGTGCAGATAATGCTGACATGTACATTGATGATAAATCAAAGATAGCCTCTTATGCTGCAGGTGATAATACCGAGCTAGAAAACAACGGATTTTCAAGACTTTATATCTCTGATAAAGCTGACATCAATACATACACTCATTCGGAGATAAAACCAGCGTTTCTATTACCCCCGGAACTAGTCGATGAAAACTTCAGAATCCGTCTGAAATTTCTTCAGGAGCTTCCCGCAGCTTCAAGTTTTCTCGCAGAAACTTTTGACTCAATTTTATTCTCCTTTACTGAAACACCTTATCTTTACCGCCGGGTGCTTAACAGTTCAACATCAGTCACATCAAACAAGTATTTCGATGTTGATGACTTCGATATCTACGACAACGACATGCCGTCTTCTATAGATCAAGCCAGCAGCTCTGATTATTTATATATTACTTTTTTCATCCTGTCCTACGGCAGGGATATTGCTGATATTACCAAATCTGTCTACAGTACACCGCTGTATCTTGGAACACTGAGATTTGACTGCAGCCTTACCGGGCAATAAACTTTACTAAAGGAATGGAGCTCACGCATGAATTTTTATTACAACCTTTTGATTACCTATATACTTATAGGGGTAGTATTCGCATCGCTTTTTTACTTTTTTATACGTAAAGATGTTCTTAAAAATTATTTCTTTTTTCTTCTGTTTGGTATAATTGGCTCTTTCCTGGGAGTTTTTTTTGATACTATCATAAGCTTTGATCCTCTAAAATATATCCATTTCTTTAGAGAGATATTTACTTTGGGAATATTCTGGCCCTCAGTGTTCTCATTTTCAGTGCTTTTTATCTACAGCAGAGTATTTGATAATAAATAAGTAAGCAATACTATAACAAAGTGTCTTAACTTCTGATAATGTATATTCTGTCTAC
>DMKD01000031.1 GCA_003454605.1 Spirochaeta sp.
AACGGTATGAAATCCAGCGCCGTTGTTATTGAGAAGGAAGAAGGTTTTACACCGGCTGTAAAGACAAAATCTGACAGCTGGAAAGGTAAAACACCTCAGGAACTGAACGATATCGTAAAAGAATTTGGTATCGTAGGTCTTGGTGGGGCGACCTTCCCCGCGAATGTCAAATATATGGTTCCCAAGGGAGAAAAAGCCGAATATCTGATAATTAATGCGGTTGAGTGTGAACCTTATTTATCAGCCGACCACAGGGTTATGCTGGAAAAGGCCGCTGAGATAATCGAAGGTCTTCGAATCATCCGTAAGATAGTAGGACCTGAAAAGATAGCCATAGGCATCGAGATAAACAAACCCGATGCGATTGAAATAATGAGGAGACAGGCTGAGGCCGAGAACTTCGAACTTGAGGTTGTTCCCTTGAAGCTGAAATACCCGCAGGGTGATGAAAAACAGCTCATTAAGGCTGTTACCGGACGTGAAGTACCTTCAGGCGGTTTGCCGCTAGCGGTAGGCTGTGTTGTATCGAATGTCGGTACGGTAAACGCGGTCTATGAAGCGGTCGTACTTGGAAAGCCCCTGTATGAAAGAACTGTTTCAGTCACCGGGCTGGGAGTTAAGAATCCCGGTAACTTTCTCGTTCGGGTCGGAACACCAATCAGCAAGCTGCTCGAAGCATGCGGCGGTACAATCGACCGACCAGCGAAAGTAGTTGTCGGCGGTCCGATGATGGGTTTTTCAATCTACGACCTTGATACACCGGTAACAAAAGGAACATCAGGTATTCTGGTTCTGACCGATAAGGAAGCAGGTTCCGGTGCGCGAACTGCCTGTCTGTCCTGCGGAAAATGCGTCAGCGTCTGTCCGATGGGTCTCAACCCTACAAAGATGTTTAAATTTGTTGATCACGGCGACTACGACGGAGCCATGGCTACTGATCTTATGGACTGCAAGGAATGCGGATGCTGTGCATTTTCATGTCCTGCAAATATCCCCCTTGTTCAGGGAATGCGCCTCGGTAAAAAGATGGCAAGAAAAAAGAAGGTTAGCTGATGTCTGAAGAAATGAAATTGAGAATCAGCAGTTCACCGCAGATCCATTCTCCTGCATCAACTGCTAAAACAATGTGGCTGGTCGTTCTCAGCCTAATACCTGCCGGTATATGGGGTGTTTATGCTTTCGGACCAAGATCTATTGCAGTTCTTGCTGCTTCAATCCTCGGAGCGGTTGCATCCGAATACCTCATGGGGCTGATGCTTAAGAAGAACACTTTAAGAGACGGAAGCGCAGTGCTTACGGGACTTCTAATCGGATATAATATGCCGGCTGAGGTACCCATCTTTATTGCTGTTCTGGCATCGGTTTTCGCCATCGTTGTCGTAAAATGGACCTTCGGGGGCTTAGGTACAAACTGGATGAACCCTGCACTTGCAGGACGTGTGTTTGTATTTTTTTCCTGGACCGGCGGAATGAGCCGGTGGTCTATGCCGCACATGGTTCCGGATACAGTCAGCGGCGCAAGCCCGCTAGGTTTTCTTAAAACTAACCTGATGAATTTCAGCGGAAGCGCCGACGGGCCCATGGATTTCCTTGCGGGGCAGAATTATCCGGTAGACAGCTATATGGATCTCTTCATTGGGAGGATCCCCGGCTGTATCGGTGAGGTTTCGGCCCTGCTGCTGCTTATCGGCGGAATTTTTCTGATCATCGTAAAGATTGTTAATTGGGAGATACCGGTTTTCTATTTAGGCAGCTTTGCTCTTCTTACCTGGATATTCGGCGGTCTCGGATACGGAAACGGATTTTTCACCGGTGATATACTCTTTCATCTGCTCACGGGTGGCATTATGCTTGGTGCTTTGTTCATGGCAACTGATATTGTTACTTCCCCGATTACGCGGAAGGGAATGATCATCTTCGCCCTCGGATGCGGTTTTCTTACATTCCTTATCCGTTTCTACGGTTCATTTCCCGAAGGTGTTTCACTCGCAATAATTCTCATGAATATCTTTGTTCCGATGATAAACAGAGCAACTCAGCCGGCCAAATTCGGTAAACTGCCAAAGGAAAAGAAGAATGACTGAGATGATAAAAACTGGAAGTAAACTTGCCCTGATTTGTGCCGTAGCTGCACTTTGTCTAGGGGCTGTAAATATGGTTACCGAACCACAGATAGCAAAGTTCAGGGCCGCAAAACTGAAGGCTGCTCTTGAACAGGTTGCGCCCGCCGGAACGATTGGCGATGAAACAGCTGCTGATGACGTAATTGTCACAAGCTATTATCCCGTACAGGATGGAACTTCAATGTCCGGTTATATCCTGAACCTCAAAGGCACGGGCTACGGCGGTGATTTGATTATACTTGCAAGCTTTACACCTGAGGGTGCTGTGATTGGTTCTGTTCTGATGGAACATGATGAAACTCCGGGTCTTGGAAAAGAGGCGGAAAATGACTGGTATATGGAAAAATATCTCGGTTATTCGGGTACTGAGATACCGACGTCTAAAACCCAGCTTGAGCAGGCTGATCTCGATGCAATCTCTGGTGCCACAATCACCTATGCAGGAATCGGATACGCTTTGGCAGCCGGTTCGGATTTCACCGTGAAATTAGGGGGTAAATAAATGTTAAAGGAATTTACAAAGGGTATAATCAAAGAAAACCCGGTATTTGTTCTGGCCCTCGGACTCTGTCCGGCCCTGGGTGTTACATCAAAGGTTGTAAACGCTCTTGGAATGGGTGCAGGCGTAATTTTCGTACTGCTCGGTTCGAACATATTTGTTTCGTTATTAAAGAATTTTATTCCTGAAAAGGTAAGGATTCCGGCATATATTGTTATTATTGCTTCATTTGTTACTATTGTTGAGATGGTGATGGAAGCATTTATCCCATCGCTTTATGAATCTCTCGGAGTATTTGTACCCCTGATTGTTGTAAACTGCGTAATTCTTGGAAGGGCTGAAGCCTTTGCAAACAAGAACACAATCGGTGCCTCTATTCTTGATGCGTTCGGAATGGGAATAGGTTTTACTCTGGCTTTGATAGTAATAGCATTTGTCAGAGAGGTACTTGGGGCAGGAACTGTCAGCCTGGTCCCGATTGGAAGCTGGGACGGTGTGATAACAATTCCCGGTCTCTCAACATCACCGGCAAGAGTCTTTTCTCTGGCCGCAGGTGCGCTTCTGGTAATGGGCTATCTTCAAGCCCTCCTTAAGTGGAGCAACATGAGAAAGACGGAGGTTAAGAAATGACATATATCGGCATAATAATAACTTTTGTTTTTATTAATAACTTTATTCTAACTCAGTTTCTGGGACTTTGTCCGTTCATAGGCGTCTCGAAGAACGTTGAGTCGGCTGTCGGCATGGGTTTTGCGGTTACATTCGTTATGTCCATAGCGGCTCTTGCCACCTGGGCTATCCAGAACTTCATCCTCATACCCATGAATATAGAGTTCCTCCAGACCATAACCTTTATTCTGATGATTGCCGCCCTTGTACAGTTTGTTGAGATGTTCATTCAGAAATCATCACCAGCACTGTATAAGGCTCTTGGAATCTATCTGCCGCTGATTACAACAAACTGTGCTGTACTCGGTATTGCCCTGATCTCGGTTAGAAGCAATTATAATGCGATAGAGAGCTTTGTAGCAGGAATTGCAGCCGGTCTCGGTTTTCTTCTCGCCATCGTGCTTATGTCAACCATCAGGGAAAAACTTGATTCAGAGTGGGTCCCGGCACCCCTGCGCGGTACACCGATAGCATTTATAACCGGCGGATTGATGGCGCTTGCCTTCATGGCATTCGATAAAGCACTGCTGAACAACCTGATAGGCTAGGAGAAAAGAATAATGATTGATAGAGTAATATACGCCTTTCTCTCAGTGGGCATTCTAGGCGGACTGCTGGGGCTTGCCCTTGCATATGCCGCCAAGATATTTGCTGTTAAAAAAGATGCGAGAGTCGGCGAACTTGAGGAAAATCTTCCTGGAATTAATTGTGGGGCCTGCGGATATCCAGGATGTGCCGGATACGCCGAAGCAATAGTACTTGAAGACGCTGAAATGACCCTCTGCAGTCCAGGAGGCCCCGATGTCGCTGCCAAAATCGGCGAGATTATGGGTGTTGAAGTCAGTGTCAGCGGAGAGAAGATGGTTGCCCAGGTTATGTGTCGGGGCACAAGAGAAACAAGCAAGACAAAATATGAATATGATGGAGTAGAGGACTGCAATGCCATGCATTCTTCCTTCGGCGGTGATAAAACATGTCCCTACGGATGCCTTGGTTTGGGAAGCTGTATCAAGGTATGCCCGGTTGATGCCATCACCAAAACAGATGCCGGATATCTGGTGATCGATAGAGACTTATGTATTGCCTGCGGAAAATGTATCGATGTTTGTCCTACCGGCGTAATAAAAATGATTCCCTACAATGCAAAGGATATTGTTGCCTGTAACTCAACCGATAAGGGCGGTCTCGTAAGAAAGTACTGTTCAGTCGGTTGTATTGGGTGTAAAATATGCGATAAGAAGTCACCAGAGGGGGGCTTTGTAATTGAGAATTTTCTGGCAACTATAGACTATAGTGCCGATGGCAACCGGGCTGAAGCAATAGAAGCATGTCCCGCAAAATGTATAATTGATCTGGATGCAGTCGAATAGGGAGGGGCGGCAGACGGAGTAGGCGGATAGTGAAGAAAGTTAAACTAATAATTGGTACCGTAAACAGCTATTCGGTTGTTAACGGTGAAGAGAAATTAAAAAAGATCTATGAACGATCATATAAACCCTTTCTCAGAACTGTACATAAAAGCAGTGTACCGGTAACAATGTATTACAGCGGTGAGCTTTTGTCATGGATCATTGATAAACATGACGGTATGCAGATGCTTGTAAATGATATTGTAAAAAGCAAAAAGATCGAATTTCTCGGGGGAGGATACTATTCTCCCCTGTTTTCTCTAATTCCAAGGAAGGATCGGGTCAGTCAGATTGAGCTGATGACTACTGAGATCCGAAAACGTTTCGGAAGAAGACCTCGCGGAATGTGGATCACTGAAAAAGTGTGGGAACCTTCAATGCCAATGACCATGAATAATGCCGGGATGGAGTTTACTTTTCTTGATGAAGAGTTCTTTGAAGATGCCGGATTGTTTAATGGTGAGTTGTATCGTCCCTGTATGACCGAGGATCAGGGGAAAAAGGTCGTTGTCTTTCCTATTTCAAATCGTTTTATCAGTCAATTTTTTCTTGAAGATCCCGAGAGTCTCCTCGAACAGATAATCAGCTGCGGTTCCGAAAAAGAAGAAAGGTTTATCACCCTGCTTCTTCCGGGGGAGGAGCTTGATTTTAATGACGGAGCCGGTGAAAAGATTGAAAAGTTTTTTAAGCTTATCGAAGAAAACAAGAAGCACATTGACGTAATTCTTCCCGGTACAAAAGTGCGGGAAATCGGTGCCATGAGGAAAGTCTATTTCGGCTGTGTATCGCCCGGTGATATCGGCAGATGGAGCGGTCCGGTTTATCGTGACAGTATCTCTGCAAACGGTTCAGACGAAGGCATAGCGGTTAAGGAAAATAAAGCCGTAAACACTCAGAGTTTCTTCAGACATTTTCTTGCTAAGTATCCTGAAAGTAACTTTCTTTATTCAAGAATGATAGATGTTCACATGCTTGTCTCACAGGTTAGAGGTGATAAACAGCGTAAAAAATCCGCCGAGACAGAGCTTTTTAAAAGCCAGAATCACTCGGCCTTCTGGCATGGAGGTGGAAAACCCGGAATTTACTCTTCTGAGTCAAGACGGAAGGCATACGCGAGTCTCATAGAGGCTGAAAAGTTTACGAGAGAACGCGGCGAATTCCGCTCGACTCTGGTGAAAGATGATTTTGATATGGACGGCCTTGATGAATTTATCTATCGGAGCCTGAGTTTAAATGCCAATATCCATAGCAAGGGCGGTGTCCTGTTTGAGCTTGATTATTTACGTTCAGCGCATAATTATCTGGCTACTATGGCTAGACATCATGAATGGTATCATGAAGATGAAACCATCGATAGATATACAAGAAATGCATTTGTAGATCATTTTCTACAGCCGGACGAGAAAATCGAGAACTTTTTCGATATGAGCTATCGGGAAAACGGAGATTTTGTCTCAGGTGTCTATAGAGTCGAAAAATATAATAAAGAACGTAAAATTATCGAACTAATCCGGAATGGAAATATAATTACAAAGAAGAACAAATTCGGAGTTAAGGTTAAGAAGAGCTTCAGTTTCAAGAGAAATACCATAGTTGTCGATTATGAAATTGAGAACAACTCAGACTCTGTTTTAAATACTGTATTCGCCTCTGAAATAAATCTCAGTTTCAGTGCCCGCGATGGAAAAGATATTAAAATCGGACTGATAAAAAATGATAAAAAGATAAAAATTGATAAAGAAATGTTCTCAGATGAAAAAATCACTGAAATTCTGATTCAAGACAACAGTCGCAAGGTAAATGTGATTTTCAGCACCGAGCTCGAAGGACAGGTATGGGGTTTTCCTATAAAAACCAGAACCGGAACAGGAAAGGTTGTTGAGTCTCTCTATCAGTCAGACTGTTTTATTCCGCTCTGGAATATATCGCTGGGTCCGGGAAAGGTTTGGAAAAACAAGCTGCAGCTTCGCCTTGAAAGACGGGTTAAGAAAAACGGCTAATCAATATCAGAAGAGCTTATTCTCAACCTTTTAAACAAGGTATCAATCCAAGGCCTTGATTCCATATAGAAATACTCTTCCGCAAAGAGAAACTCGGTGAAAGCCGATTTAAAATCTCCCGTAAAATAGTAGATCTGGCCCAGATAAAAATGGACGGATGCTTCAATTTCATTCGTTCTTCTTATTTTCTGAAATTCAAGCAGTTTGACCCTTGCAGATTCGAAATTACCGGTAATAAAATCGGCTTCAAGAATATCCGCCAGCATAGCCTGTTCGCTGCCGCCGGCAGGATTTTTGTCCTGTTTGAGAACCGTCTGCAAGAGTTCCTGTTCACTGCCCGTGTCAGTATTTTTTAAGAGAGCATTTACAGCCTCAGCGCTTGTGTCAGAAATGGTTTTTTTCTCGGGGATGCTGTCGATTATAGAAGCTGAAAGCTGCCTGCCGGTCTGATAAGCGCGTGAGATTGAAAGGTAGGGAAGGGGTTTAGGCCGTGAAGAAGGCAGTACCGGAAGCCCTACACGTTCGGTAGAAGTCAGCTCAAGCTCAACCGGAACTACAGTAATATTCTCACCCGCTTTAAAGATGTAACTGCCGGTTTTTATAAGATTGGAATCTATAATACCATAATAATATCCGATACCCGGAACAGGATAATCGGTATATGAAGAGGAAGCCCCTGAAAGAGTAGCAATCAGATTGGCGGATAGAATATCATTTTTATCTTCAATAGGTTCTGTATTTCTGTAAATGAATAGTTCGGATGTCGGTTTGCTGCATTTAAATGAAAGCTGTATTGAATCTTTTCCGACCCATGCTTTCAGCGCGGTAATCAGTGCCGGGGAATCATCCTTTGTCTTTTCGGTAATGAAAGCGGCTTTACTGGTAATATTGCGGAAAGGAATGAATACCTCGTGCATAAGAGAGTCTTCATCCTCCATAAAAACCGCGTAAAAATAGTTGGTTTGGGTATAAGGCGGGAAATCTTCGTAATATTCAACACCCTTAGGTATTCTGGCAATTTTAATTGCCTGCGAAAGATTGTCTGCTGAAACTAACGCGGTATGACGGTAAAGAATACAGTTGCCCTCCACATCGCTCGTATCTTTCCAGCTTATTTTAATGCTGCTCTTTTCAGATTGGACCTTAATTCGCGAAACGAAGGGGGTAAATATGCTGTTTACCTGAGAAAAGACAGGATTTAAAATCAGCGTTAAAAATATCAGTATTGTATAAAAAAGAGTTCTCTTCATATCTTGTATTATAATCGGCCTGATAATACATTGGCGATAGGAAAAATACGACATTATAAAAAATAATCAATTTTCGATTGAGCCTTTAGGGTTTGACATAAAAAAAATATCTTTCTAAACTGTAAGTATGTTTGTTGCTGTTATTTGTGATATTGCCGACGCCGGACACCGTGATATGGTGGTTGATTATCTGATGAGATATGGATTCTCTGAAATTATTGATAATACCTTTGAGACAACCTCGATAAGTGAGAAAGCACTGTTGAGACTCAAGCGTGATATCGACAAATCCACTGATTTTTATGATAAAATCAGGTTTTATCAGTACCCTTTTGAGGATACAATGGTAATATCATTTCTAAAAGAAAAAAAATGGAAGAAGTCCGTAATAAGGACTTAATACAAGGAGTATATATGCTGCAGGATGTTGAGTCCGGAATTAAAGAATTTGAAGAGAAGATCCTAGAAACATGGAGGCGTCTTTGACCCGGACAGCCTGAAAACTTCGATAAGCGATCTCGAAACAAAGACTGCTGAGCCTGATTTTTGGAATGATCGGGAGACGGCGGAGAAAATACTTGGAAAATTAAAAATCCTCAAGGGAAGATTCGAACCCTGGGCGGGGTTAAAAACCGAAACTGATGATCTCAGGGAACTTTATGAACTAGCTGTTGATGAAGACGATCAGAGCGTTGAACAGGAACTTGCTGAAAGCCTTGAGCGGATGGAGGCAGAATTCGACAGGCTTGAAGTTCTTGAACTTCTGGGCGCGAAATTCGACACCAATAACGCTTTCCTGACTATACATTCCGGAGCGGGAGGCACCGAGGCCTGCGACTGGGTGAATATGCTGTATCGAATGTATTCGCGGTGGATTGAACGTAATGACTTAAAGTATCAGATCCTTGATATGCTTGAGGCTGAGGGCGGTATCAAATCCGTTACACTTCAAATCAACGGCGAATATGCACATGGCTATCTAAAGGGTGAATCAGGTGTGCATCGCCTGGTTAGAATCTCACCATTCGATTCAAGCTCAAGACGTCATACATCCTTTGCCTCAGTTTATGTTTCACCGGTTATCGAAGATGATATTGAGGTAGATGTGCGGACGGAAGACATCCGAATAGACACCTACAGGGCATCAGGAGCCGGCGGTCAGCATGTAAATAAAACAGATTCCGCGGTCCGGATAACCCATCTCTCTACAGGAATTGTAGTGCAGTGTCAGAATGAGCGCAGTCAGCATAAGAACAAGGCTACTGCAATGAAAGTACTGAAATCCAGACTGTTTGAACATTATCAGGTGGAAAAAGAAAAAGAGCAGGAAAAACATGCTCAGGAAAAAAAGGATATATCATGGGGTAACCAGATTAGATCCTATGTTTTTCACCCGTACAATATGGTTAAGGATCACAGGACAAAATGTGAGACCGGCAATATCCAGGCTGTGATGGACGGCGATATTGAAAAATTTATTGAAGCTTATTTAAAATGGAATCGGATGGGAAGTAAGTGAAAAGAAATCGGAATGCGGGTATATTAATTGTTGATGATCTTCCGTTCATGCGAACTGCAATAAGGGAAATCCTGAATGCAGAAGGACTTACCGTTGCCGGTGAAGCCGAGAACGGCAGGAAATGTCTTGAATTCTATTACCGCAATCCGGTTGAGCTAGTTCTTCTTGATATAACAATGCCCGTCATGGACGGGATTGAGACTCTGAAGAAACTAAAGAGGATGGATCGAAATGTGAGGGTCGTAATGTGTTCGGCTATGGGGCAGGATAAATATATAATACGTTCTATTCAGCTGGGAGCGAGAGACTTTATCGTAAAACCCTTTAAGCCGGAGCGGATCATTTCGGCTGTCAGAAAGGCTATAGGTTGAATGTATAGAAAAAGTTTCAGATGGGTTGTTCTTGCTGTTGTACTGCTTCTTTTTATAGATCCTGTTTTCGCTTCAGACGAATCCGCTCTAAAGCTCGGAGTGTGCAGGTTTGATTATCTTGGTGAGCGTGAAGAAGCTCTGGCCAGCGGGATATCATCAAGATTTTTCGAAACAGTAAGCGGTATCAGAGATCATAAAACGAATCCGGAAGAAATCGCGAAAATATTGTCTCTAGAAAAAGAAGAATTAATAATTCAAAATATAATTTCTCTTGAAAAACTCTATTCCGAAAAAGATAAACTTATCTTTACAGTATCTGAAGATAATCTCAGCTCTGAGCTTGAAAAAAAGAATGCTGAAATTGAACGGAAAAAAACTGATATAGAAGAACTGAAGCAGGAAAATGAAACGTCAGGGCAGAATCTGATAAATGAATCGGGGTTTATTCCGTTGGACATTCTGAAACCTGACGACGGATTTGTATTTACGAGAATTCCCGGCGCAATTACTGAGAGTGCCCGTGAATACGGGCTGGATTTTATAGTCTACGGTTTTCTCGAAACAATAGATGACTATGAGTATCTGGAAGCCAGACTCTGGAATAACATCCTCGGAAAAGATATCTATATCTGGAGGACGGCACTCGAGACGGAAAATATCAATGATTTGATTAGGCCGGGACTCAAAGGAATAAAAACAGTGCTTCTCGGCAGAAACTGGGCGGAAATAAGTCTCCGAGGTCCAGAAAACACTATGATATATATTAACGGAAAGTTCACCGGTATCGGCAGCGTTAACCGGGTCATGGTTGAGCCCGGAAATGTTGATATCGAATTAAAAAAGGCCGGAAGCGAGAGTAAATCTGTGAGCATCGTGCTTGAAAATGCTGAGTTTACCGAGCTTGAGTATGAACTCAACGAGGTTGATGCAGGAACTGTTATTATTCAGACATGGCCCGCGGGTGCTGATATTTATCTGGATTCTGTCTGGACAGGTCATAGCCCGCTGAGACTTGAACCGCAGAATGAAACCTCAGCGGTAAGAATAAAGATGGACGGTTTTGAGGAAAGGAATTTTTTTATAAACGGCGAGACTGAACGTCTTATTAATATGAATCTGAAACCCTTGAGCGCTGGCCGGGAGGATTTGATTCCAGAAAGCCGAAAGCGGTTTTATTCAAGTATGGGCAGTTTTATTATATCTATACCTTTGACGTCATTGTTTTCGAGTATGATCGATCAGTCAAAGAGTGCATATAACCGTGAGATGGCGCTTAATGGCGCAGGAGCTGAAACTGACAGGCTTTTCAAACTTAACAGAGCGGAATACGCTCTATATTTAGTCTCGTCGGGGCTGAATGTTATAATGCTTTTAGATACAATAATACAGGCTGTTGATTATGTAAGCAGCGTTGAATATTTCAGTGATTGAGAGGTATGGTCCGTGGCAAAAGCCGGTTTAGGTGAGAGACTCAAAAAATTATTTAACAAATCCGGGAAAGGCGAAGACTTTTACGAAGATTTTGAAGATATGCTTATAGAAGGCGATATAGGAGCATCGGTGGCGATGGAGCTCAGTGATAAACTGCGTGAACGCTTCGGTCGGAAAGGTCCGGATAATCGTGATGAGGTAAGCAGTGAATTGAAGACTGTAATCAGCAGCATGATTAAATCAGCGGATCCCGCAATTGATCCGGGAAAAACCACGATACTGATGGTTCTCGGAGTAAACGGGGTTGGAAAGACCACATCAATTGCCAAGATAGCTGACTTCTACCGTCGCGAATACAGCATCGATGCTGTTTTAAGCGCTGGTGATACATTCAGAGCGGCTGCAATAGACCAGCTTAAGATTCATGGTGAACGTCTGGGAATAAGGGTCGTGCATCAGCAGCCCGGCTCAGATCCGGCGGCGGTTATATACGACAGCATTGAGAGTGCCGGAGCACAGGGCTCAAAGCTGATTATTGCCGATACAGCAGGGCGAATGCATAATAAGGCGAATCTTGTGAAAGAACTTCAGAAGATCGATAAGATTGTCAGTTCAAAGGCCGCCGATGCAGATTACCGAAAAATTCTCGTTATTGATGCCACCACAGGGCAGAACGGCTTTCGGCAGGCAGAGATGTTTAATGAAGCAGTGGGCATTGATCAGATTATCCTTACGAAATATGACTCAAGCGCAAAGGGCGGAGTTGCTGTGTCTATCTCCGCAAAACTGGGGCTGCCGTTCTCATTCATAGGGACAGGTGAAAAGTATTCCGATTTGAAGAGATTCAGCCCCGATGAATATGTTGATAATCTACTGTTATGAAAAGAATTGTTTCAGTCATTCTGCTGCTGAGCACGGCATTGTTCTGCTTTGCTGAAGATTACTATGAGTCGAATATTCTCGGAATGAAGCTCAAACAGTTAGAATCTCCGGAGACTGCCGGGACTGATTATATATTGACGATCAAGATAGATGATGTCGGAAATGAGATCCGTTTTCTTGATAAAGACAGAATCCGGGTTTCTAAAACAGAGCTGTTCAGAGAAGGTGCAAGGCTGACCGAACAGACTGAAGAGGCCGACCGCAGTATCAGGGTGGTGCGTGAAAACGGAATTATCGTGTCCGAGTTTACCGAGCGGTCAGATGGAAGCAGCGAACTCATTGATTACAGTTATACAGGCCGGCGCCTGATATCGACTGCAGTAAGCATTGACGGGGAGAGGGCCTATTCGGACAGCTACTATTACACGGATTCCGGCAGACTATTAGATGTTGAAAGGAATTACAGCTCGTCGCCGGATAAGCTTAGTCTGTCTTTTATATTTGATAATGGCCGGATTTCGAGCTTCTGGATGAACTCGGAAGACCGGGGGAATTATATACGGTTTGATTCTGAGGGGATAGTTCTCAATGAAATATTCGGTTCAGACGGCTGGAATGAAACGAGGGAATACAGCAGGTTATCAGACGGCAGGCAGGTTGAACTGATCAGGAATATTGACGATGGAACTAGCGTCACTCTGACCTACGATGCTGAAAACCGGCTTCTTGACAGTCTGAGCAGAGACAGTGAGGGCAGAATACTTGTAGAATCAGAATGGCAGTATAAATCCGGACGGCTGATTTCGTATAAGATACGTAAGGAGCTTTCGCTCGAGCTATTCATCTTTGAATGGAGCGGAGAAGGGACACTGGTAAAAGAAACCTACTATAAAAACGGGAACATCATTCAGCTGACTGAGTATCAGGATGAGGATGATTTCACCGAGCTGCTGTACAGGAACGGTACGGCTGTATTAAAAATTATATATGCTGACGGTGAGCGAATCGGAACTGTTCAGCTTCAGGAAAATTGATGTTAAAAAAATGGGTATTATTTATATCCTCAAGATATATAAGAGCAGACAGGAAAAACAGAAAGGTATCTCCGGGGGTACTGTCTGCTGCGGGGATAGCGGTTGGCGTTCTCGCTCTGATTTCGGTTATTTCGGTGATGAACGGTTTTCAGATGGGGTTCATTGAGGACATCCTTGAGATCTCATCATTCCATTTGAGAATAAGCGATATCGATCAGGACAGTCTCAGCGAAATAAGGGCGGTGAAGGGCATAAAATCAGTGTTGCCCTTCTATGAAACGAAAACCCTGGTAACTAGCCCGTACGCCATAGAACCATGTCTCGTCAAAGGGATTCCTGCTGATGCACGTGAACTCGATCCTGCTCTATTCAGTCAACTGAATATTTTCAGGGGTGATTATATTCCTGAAACTGAACACTCGCTGGTTCTCGGGCGTATTTTGGCTGTTAAGCTGGGGCTGAGCATAGGCGATACAGTCTCGATAATCGCATTAAACGGCGGGACGTTTAAAAATCTTCGTCCCGAGACGACAGAATTCACCATTACGGGGCTGTTCCAGAGCGGCTATGATGATTTTGATATGAGCATGATGATCATGTCGGAGGATTCGCTGCTGGATATAGATTCAGCTGCCGTTCTGAAGTACGGTGTAAAACTTGACAACCGCTTTCGGGACCAGCAGGCGGCCTCAGAAATTGCCGGTATCAGCGGAGTTAACGCAGAGGATATCACCTCCTGGCGCGAATATAACCGTGCATTATTCAGCGCCCTCAGACTTGAGAAGGTGATGATGTTTCTCCTGCTCGGTCTGATATTTATCGTTGTATCCTTCGGCATATTCAACTCGACAAGAAGAACTATTGCCGAGAAGCAGGAGGAAATCGGCATCCTTCGCGCAATCGGATCAACTCCCTCACAGATCAGGCAGATATTCATAATCGACGGGCTGATAATCGGAGCAGGCGGCGGGCTTGCGGGGGTTATCGGGGGACTGCTTGTCACCTACAACATAAACGGGATTCTAGGCCTCCTGTCTCTGCGATCATCATTTCTAATCAATCTGCCGGTAAGGGTAATGCCGGCAGAGATAATTTCAATATTTCTTTTCGCGGTACTTTTCTGCATCTTTTCAGCCTTCGCAGCTTCAGCAAAGGTATCGTCAATCACTCCGCAGGAGGTGCTTAGATATGAATAGAGGATACAAACTATGAGTCTTTTAAAACTGACCGGAGTTCGGAAAACATATGAAACGGAAGCTGAAGAGCTGCTGATTTTAAGGAATATAGATCTCGAAATAAACGCCGAGACAACAACCGTAATAACCGGTGAGAGCGGCAGCGGCAAGAGCACGCTTCTAAACATCATCGGGGGGCTAGACAGAGCCGACAGCGGTAATATTGAAGTAGGCGGCCGGAGTATAGAATCGTTGAATGAGAATCAGCTGTCTGATTTCCGAAAAAGGCAGATAGGCTTCATTTTTCAGTTTCATTATCTGCTGAAAGATTTCACCTGTCTTGAGAATGTGATGATGCCGTTTTTCATGGCGGGCAACAGCAGGAAAGAGGCTGCGGCCAAGGCTGAATCCCTGCTCGAGCGGGTAAAGCTCGGTGAGCGGATGACGCATTATCCTTCTCAACTATCAGGCGGAGAGCGGCAGCGTGCCGCGCTCGCGAGGGCATTGATTAATGATCCGGAAATCATCCTTGCCGATGAGCCGACAGGCAATCTTGAT
>DMKD01000076.1 GCA_003454605.1 Spirochaeta sp.
CCGTCTACACCGGCAAAACCGAACTGATCATATGCCTGTTTCTTTCTTTCGTCACTGAGTACTTCATAGGCTTCAGTGGCTTCTTTAAACTTCTCTTCAGCTTCAGTATTTCCAGCATTTTTATCAGGATGATACTTGATTGCAAGCTTCCTGTAAGCCTTTTTTATTTCATCTTTGCCTGAGGATTTATCAACCCCCAGAACTTCGTAGTAATCTCGTTTAGCCAAGTTCTACACCTTATCCAGCAAATTTTCTTCGACAGTTTAGCATAAAAGGCACAAAGCCTGCTACTATAGCCGCGCCCTGTGCCTTTCATTGTTATAATTGTTTATCTACAAAAGGATTATTTATTCTCATCCTCATCATCCACGACCTCGAAATCAACATCGTCAACGCTGCCGCTCTTCGGCGCGTCCTGTGCTGCTGCACCCTCGCCCTGAGGTCCTCCATCAGGACCTTCCTGAGCTCCTGCAGGGCCTGTCCCCGCCTGCTGAGCCTGAGCCCCTGCTTCTTTGTAGATTTCCTCAGCAAGCTTATGTGAAGCTTCTTTTACTGCTTCAATCTTGCTCTTCATCTGCTCAACATCGTTGGATGCAAGCGCAGATTTAAGTTCTTCTACAGCAGCATTTATCGCAGCTTTTTCGTCTTCAGAAACCTTATCGCCATAGTCTTTGACTGATTTCTCAGTTGCATAAACAAGGGTTTCAGCCTCATTTTTAACCTCGGCCTTTTCACGCTCCTGCTTATCTGCTTCGGCGTTCATCTCGGCTTCTTTTACCATCTTATCAATCTCTGCTTCTGAGAGACCTGATGAGGACTCAATTCTAATCTTCTGTTCCTTGCCGGTACCGAGGTCCTTCGCGGAAACGTGAACAATACCGTTTGCATCAATATCAAATGCAACCTCAATCTGAGGAACGCCGCGCGGTGCGGTCGGAATACCTACAAGGTCGAAATTACCGAGAGTTCTGTTCTGGGCCGCCATCTCGCGTTCACCCTGAAGAACATGAATTGATACTGCGGTCTGGTTATCGGCAGCGGTTGAGAACACCTGGCTCTTTCGAGTCGGTATTGTAGTATTTCTTTCAATAAGCTTGGTAGATACTCCGCCGAGAGTCTCAATTCCGAGTGACAGCGGGGTTACATCAAGCAGAAGAACATCTTTAACATCACCGCCGAGGATACCGCCCTGAATGGCAGCGCCCATGGCTACAACTTCATCAGGGTTAACACCCTTGTTCGGATCCTTGCCGAAAATTTCCCTGACTATAGCCTGCACAGCCGGTATTCTTGTAGAACCGCCGACCAGAATTACTTCATCAATATCAGCTGCCGAAAGACCGGCGTCCTTGATTGCATTCAGACAGGGCTGTTTGGTCCTCTGAACAAGGTTCTGTGTCATCTGATCAAACTGAGCCCTCGTCAGATTATACTGAAGATGCTTGGGACCTGAAGCATCGGCTGTGATAAAGGGGAGATTGATATCGGTGGACTGACGTGAGCTGAGCTCAATCTTTGCTTTTTCTGCAGCTTCCTTGAGTCTCTGAAGCGCCATCTTGTCCTGTGAAAGATCGATAGACTGATCTTTCTTAAAGTTGTCGACAAGCCATTCAATAACTAGCTGGTCAAAGTTGTCTCCTCCGAGGTGGGTATCACCGTTTGTTGATTTAACTTCGAAAACACCATCTCCGAGTTCAAGAACCGAAACATCGAAGGTTCCGCCTCCGAGGTCGTAAACAGCAATCTTTTCTTCCTTACTTTCACGTCCGCTTCCATATGCAAGCGATGCGGCTGTAGGTTCGTTAACAATTCTCTTAACATCAAGACCGGCAATCTTTCCGGCATCCTTGGTAGCCTGTCGCTGAGCATCGTTGAAGTAAGCCGGAACAGTAATAACTGCTTCTGTTACTTCTTCACCAAGATAATCTTCAGCTGTCTTTTTCATTTTCTGAAGAACTGCTGCAGAAATCTCCGGCGGTGAAAAATGCTTATTGCGTACATCTACCCGCAGGTCTGCGCCTGCACCCTCAACGATGTTATATGAAACCATCTTAACCTCGGCAGGTACTTCCGAGAATTTATGCCCCATGAATCGTTTGATTGAAAAAATTGTATTTTCAGGATTGGTAACCATCTGGTTTTTTGCCGGCTGACCAACAAGTCTTTCTTCTTTGTCTGTAAACGCCACAATTGACGGTGTAGTTCTCTGTCCTTCAGAGTTTTGAATTACAACAGGCTCCCCACCTTCCATTACTGCTACGCAGGAGTTTGTTGTTCCAAGGTCTATTCCGATAATTCTTCCCATTATTATTTCTCCTTTCTAGGTTGTCTTTACTATTTTATTCGCCGCTCTGCGGCTCAGCAGCTTCACTGCCTTCAGCTGCCGGTGCGGGTTTTGCGACCTTTACCTTTGCATGCCTGATCACTCTGTCATGAAGCTGATATCCCTTCATGAAATCTTCTGTTACTGTCTGCGTTTCAACATTGGCAGACTCTTCCATCATCAATGCCTCATGCTTTTCCGGATCAAAGGGTTCGCCGGCACTGTCAAACCTCTTAAGGCCCCAGTTGGTTTCAAGCATGTTTATCATCTGTTTTTCAATCATTTCGATACCCGAATGAAATGCCTGAAAATCTTTAGATTCTTCGGAAGACTGGAGCGCCCGTTCGAAGTCATCAATCACACCAATAATGTCATTCAGCAGAGATGTATTCGCAAATTTAATGGAATCTTCCTTTTCGCGGAACATACGCTTTCTGAAATTATCAAAATCAGCCTGTTTTCTGAGATACTGATCTTTCAGATCTTCAATTTCTTTCTTAGCTTCAACCAACTGACCGGCATAGCCTTCAATTTCGGACTGGAGCTTCTTAACTTCTTTATTGATCTTTGTTTCTTTAGGTTTTTTAGTCCCGCCCTTTCCGGTTTCAGCTTTCTGCTTTTTAATTTCTCCGGTAGGCTCTGCTGCCTCATTTGGGGAAGAGGATAGGTCTTCGCCCTCTTCCTGAATTTCTAGTTCTTCTGCCATAACTTCCTCTAAGCACAATATGAGAGATGGATAATGAATATCAAATCCTTGTGTATAAAATAATAACGATGTGTTTAAGCGTCAACTATTTTTTCGGCTGAAGTTCAAGTATAAGTTCGACTTCTCCCCTTGATCGCTGTGTAGACTTGGCAATCTGTTCAACAGTCCATCCCTGACGGGCTAATTTGATCACGACATCACGAATTTCATGCGGAGGAGCTCCGCCGCCCTTAACCTTCGACTCAGAGCCCTTAACAAGGGTTCCAAGCAGCCTAACCTGCTCTTCAGCCTGTTTATTAACCTCTTCAAGCCTGGTTTCGGTGCCTGCAAGCCATTCACGGGCTTTCTGCATTCGTTCAATCCTCTCTTCAAGATCAATAAGAGTTGAATCTATTGTCTCTATATTGGATATTGCAACATCGATCTGCTTCTTATTCTTGGACAGAAAGTCGATTCGCCGGGTAAGCTCATCGAGTCTTGAACCAAGCGGTGAGCTTCTGTCCGAAACAACCGAGATCATATGATCAAGTTCATTAAGCTGCTTGAAAGAGCGATCAACACCGTCAATTGTGGACTCTACTATTATTTCCTTCTTCTGAAGGCGTTCATAACGTCCGTCGATATCTTCCTGGAGGCTGTCAAGCTCCATCAGCTTAGCCTGTACAAGCTGCAAACTGTCGTCGGCGGATGTAACCTGACTGAGTTTCATCTCCACAGACTGCGAAATTGTCATCAAACGTTGAAAATCAGCATCAAGCTCATCAATCTTCCGCCGGTCACCGGCAAATTTATTCATTTTCTCTGATGCATCCTCTGCCATCTTTTTTACGGCAAGGAATTTCTTTTCCGCCTCGCGTATGCCGGAAGCCTGGGCAGTAACCCGGGTAATCTCCATCTGTAGATCACTGACACCTGTTTCGAGCGCCTCTTTCATGGAATCGGCACGTTCAAATATCTTTGTCTGGGTAATAAACCCCTGCTGTTTATTCTCAATCTCAGAGAGAGTGAACGACAGTTCACGGCTCTGTTCTTCGATTTTTTCATACATTCGTTTGTTGGCGAGGGTAAACCCTTCACTGATTTCAGCAGCTTTCTCATCAAAACCCCGCAGCTGCTGATCAAGTTCAAGCTGAATTTCACGACTGCGCCTGAGTATTTCAGCACTCAGATCATCAAAATCCTTCCTCTGCTCGCTCATCTGCTCCCTGACCTCGGTAATTCTCTCAGAAGCTTCGGATTTCATCGATGAGTTCTGTTCTGTAATAGAATTTTCAATGTCGGACAGCTGCTGCTGCAGCCTTGCCTGCCATAGTTCAATCTCCGAGTTCTGGGCATCAACCTGCTGCTTAATCTTCTCTCTGTTCACCTTGGCCAGTTTATCGGCTTCACGCAGGGCTGATTCTGAATCTCTCATGAAGCGTGTGATGTCCGAATCAAACGAAGCTCTTGACTTGGAAAGCTCGGCCTGGAGAAAGTTTCCGGTCTCGGCATTGGCAGCAGCGAGATCAGAGTTCAGCTGAGCCCTCATACTTTCTATCGACAGATCGATGCCGTCAAGCCTTTCCCGGACAATCTGCTCGTGGTTATCGACCTGCTGCTCATAGCGGATAAATTCCCCGGAGGTTTTATCGGTAAGACCTGTGATCTTCATGTTCAGATCTTCATTAAAACTATTTTCAAGATTTTCACGCTCCGCAGCCGATTCGGCAGAAATCTCTTCAAGGCGATTATCTACTGACTGCTTCCATTCAATAAGCTGCTGCTCCATTTGGCCGCGCTTTTCTCTCAGGTCATCAAAGAAGCTGTCCTCAAACACCTTCAACTGCTCTGAGACGTTGTCATACGCCCTTGATTTAAGTGAATCAAGCTCACCTTCAACTTCGGTCATTGTGTCGCGTGTGCTGCTTATATCACGCTGCAGAGAGTCATTACTCTGCTGCCAGCGGCCGTTCATATCATCACTGACAGTCTCAAAACCGGAATTAACCTCATCCACGGCCTTGTCCACCATTTGTTTCAGGTTATCTTCAAGGAGATCGATGTCGGCCGTAATTTCTTCAATTCTAGTAAGCTTATAAGCAAGGTTTTCTTCAAATTCAGCAAGCCTGGATTCTTTTTCGTTGACCGTAGAGATCATATTTTCAACACGTCTGAAAACCTCTCCCTTTGTTCCTTCAACGAGGGTCTTGCTCTCCTCTTCAATCTCAGCAAGCAATCTCTCAGTCTTCGGCTTGAGGGTTGCAAGCTGTTCCTGAAAACCTGCTTCGACCTTTTCAAGTCTGCTGTTAATATCCGCTGTACCGTCATCAAGATCCTTAGACAGAGTGGTTCTCCATACTGTAATCTCGGACTGACTCTCTCCAAATGAATTATCGATCTCAGTCCGGTATGAGAGAGAGCTCTTCTTCAGTTCTTCAAATACATTGTTTATCTGCTTGCGCGTATCCCTTGATCGTTCTTCTATGTATGTTTTAAGACTGGCAAAAACATCGTCCTCAAGAAGTCTGGCTTTTTCAGCTGAACCCTTCAGATTCTGCTGATAGGTCTCTTCGAGTCCGTTTATACTGTCTTTAAATGATACAAGTTTATTATTGAGAATCTCTCCAATCTCTTCAACGTGACCCCTGAAACTATTTTCGGAGTTATCGAGCTGCTTTGAAAGCTCAAGGCGCTTACCGTCGGAAGAGGCAAGAAGACTGTCAAGGCTGACTTTGAAATCCTCGTTCAGCTCTCTTATCTTTTCGTTAGCATCCTCAATCGAGGCATCTACCCTGGCTGAAATATCGCGAACGGCCTGTTCTGCCGCATCATCACGCCTCTGTTCAAGGCTGGAGATCTGTTCAGTGAATTCATCCACTCTTTCGCTGCCCAGTGCTATCCCGTCAAGAACCACAGCAGCCTGTCTTTCGACCTCAGAAAACATCTCAATTCTGAGTTTCTCGAACTCATTCTCATTTTTAACAGCAAAGTCTTCATTCAGCTGCGGAATACTCTTTTCGATCTGCGTCATTCTCGACTGAGCATCCTTCAGACGCTTGCCGACCTTGTCTACAAATTCAGATTCCTGGTGCAGCCTTTTAAGATTCTCATCAACCTTACCGGTCATTCCGACCAGCTCGTTTATAGCCTTGTCATATTCGTTAATACGGACATTTATTGCGTCGACCTCAGAGGCTTTGTTGCTGAAACCCTCTTCAATTGAAGTTATGCGCTTCAACACTTCCTTGCCAGTCTGCTGATGAACATCGATCTCTATGGCAAGGTTTTTCATGTCCTGAGTTTTCTGATCAACAAAGGCTTCAATGTCAGAAGTCACCTTGGCTGAATATCTGCGCACCTTATCAAGCGATCGATTGTTTCGATCAAGCTGCCGATACAGAGCGAGAACGATTAATACAATTAATATAGTTATGATATTTCCGATTGAGAATAACATAGCCCCCCCAGTTTATTGCTATATATCTCGTGAGACTCTGTTGTGAACATAAGTCCCCTACATTACATATTCATATAGTTTACCATGCTTGTCAATGAATTTCAAATCTTTGCTGAAAGTTAAAAATTGATTGTTTTTAAGCAATTTTCAGGATATGCTCTAAAATATAACTTTAAAGGGAGGACTTATGAAAAAAATTCTAATAACAATTGCAGTTCTTGCTGTAGTATCACTCGGATTCTTCAGCTGCGTATTTTTCATGCCGCAAACCTATCATCTTCTTGATGCAGACAGTTGTATTGAATATACAACAGCTGACTTTGATACAAAACTTCTGATTCAACTTGTAGGTTTTGAGGATGGGGAATGCCCTACTGACAATGTTCTGGGAACATGTAAAGATTCATATGAAGCAGAAGGTTTAATGGAATCACTCGATACTGTCTACTATGACACCATCGGAACAGCAGCAGATGCACAGTTACTCTGTGAATACGCAGAAGGAACCTGGGTTCCGGAATAAGCGCTGTTTCATTGCTGTTAAAAACCGGAAGAATTTTCTTCCGGTTTTTTTTATACCCTATTCAGTTGATATATTATATCCGGCGCTCTGCCATCCGTCAAAACCGTCAGCCATATTGAACAAACTGCCTAAACCGGCCTCTTTCAGAACATGCCAGGCACGGGTGCTGCGCGTTCCGCTTTTACAGTAGACTATCCAGTCCCTATCGGCCGGCAGCCCTGCAACCGCAGCTGAAAAGCCCTCAGTATTAAAGTAATCGATATTCACCGCGCCCGGAAGATGTCCGGCAGAAAACTCCCCGGCTGTGCGCACATCCAGAATTCCTGCGATCCCGGTTTCAACAGCCTCGGAAACATCTTTCAAAGAAATTTGCTTACCGGCAGAGCGCAACTGCTTATCTATGTAAGCCGCTATATCATCGAGACCTGAGAAACCTGATAGCTTTTTACCGTCAACCACCAGAGCAGGCGTACCTTTAACCCCCGCTTCTGAAAACTTCGTCTTCAGGCTTCTGATGTAGGCTGCGGTATCTTCCGAGCCGACACATTCGCTGAAACTTTCTCTATTGATAATGAAATTTGTTTTAGGGTTCAGGATGGACTCTTCATCGAGCTCATTTATCCCGGCTGAAAGATAGTGAAACATCGGCCAAAGCTGCCCCTGCTGATCGGCGCAATGCAAGACTGTAGCCGCGGGCATCGCTTTGGGATGTCTGCTCTCAAGCGGGAACGGCGCGTATTCGAGTTTCAGCAGCCCCCTGCTGATGTATTGTTCATTTAACTGCGGAAAAAGAATAGAATACAGTTTCTGACAGTAAGGACATTCGAGATCCGTAATCAGAGCCATCTCCATGGGAGCAGAGGCCGAACCGAGAACCTGATATCCTGATGTGTCAATATTCATAGGTTCAGCACTGAGCCCGGAAGGAGCAGCAGTCTGCCGGCTTATTACCTGAAGGAGGGTTCGGTTAAGATTCTCGATTCTCCTGTCAAGAATGAAGAACACACCGAGAATCGAGATTGTATTAAAAATTAAAACAACTATAATCAAAATCAGTATTGTCTTATGATTTTTCCCGCTGTTTTTCAGTTCATCCATCGAACAGGACACCTCCACGTTTAATTCAGATTTCTGATATATTCAAACAGATCTTTATATCGGCTGAAGGTAAAATCAGCCTTTGAATTCCTGATTTTCCGCGAGGACAGGTGAGCAGTCTTCATGCCCACTGCTGCTGCACCGAGTACATCCTTCTCGTAGGAATTTCCTACATAGAGTATTTCCCCGGGTTTCAGTTCGAGACGCTCAGCCAGTTCAATGAAGGGTTCGGGATGAGGTTTAAGATAGTTGGTAGTTTCGGAAGTGAATGAACAGTCCCAGTCCTCCAACCCTAGAAATTTCAGTTTATTCTGAACAGGAAAATCTGAAAGCACCCCTAGTTTGTATCCGGCTTCCCGCAATTCAGCGACACCTTCATGAAGACCTTCAAGCGGTTTGATAATGTGAAACAGATGCACCCAGTCTTCATACAGCCTGGTCTCGATAATTCGGCGGGCATCATGCTCGGAGATCCCCATTGAGTCTGCGACCAGTTTTGCCTGAGTACGTCGGAAGTTCGATATCGGCCTCATCTTTCTGATTTCCGTTCTTGCTTTGGAATAATGCAGCAGAAGTCTCGGATGTTTCAGAAACGACGGAATTGTGCATAGATACATGCTGATATTATTATAGAGGGTTCCGTCAATATCGAAACCGATGCCCTTGATTTTCATTTGGGCATTCTACTGTATTTTAATTACATATGTAAGTGTGGCCTCTACTTTTTTTCCAACCTCAGGAGATTCATCAAAGCTCCAGCCGCGTAATGCCGACTTCATAGCGGCGTCTATCCTCGTATCACCGGAGGGGGT
>DMKD01000113.1 GCA_003454605.1 Spirochaeta sp.
TGCACGAAAACATGCTTGCCCACATTGATGAGGTGCCTGAGCTCTGTGCCTACGACGGGATATCGTTAGAAATATAGATCAATTTCCGCTCAATGCACGTTCTATGGTTGAAAGCAGGGATTGAAAGTCTGTATCGCCCGGAAACTCAAGCATTGCCTGCTCTGTAAGGGTTCTTGCCTCATCGTAGAGGCGACTGTTGAACGCATCAGCCGCAGCATTGTATAAAACTGCCTTTTGATTTGAATAGTATATGCGCCGGGCGCTCTCCTGCTGCGGTAAGCGTCCCATTTCGGAAATTGCTTCTTCTGCTGCATTATTGGCAGCCGCCCACCCCTCACTCTCAGCTATGAGTCTTATCCTGTGAAGGCGCCAGTTCAATTCGACTTCCTGCAGCCTGCCGGCCGAAATGACTTCATCGAGCCTGATTCTGTTCAGTACTTCCAAAAAATCTGAGTCGGCACCTCCCGTCATTACTTCATCCAGCGCTGCGAGAAGTTCAGCATCGCAAACCATAAGTTCCAGAGATTGAACTGCGTCTGCAGTCAGCCGGAGTTTCAGTGAATCTAAACGCTCGCGCGCTTCTTCAAGCTGCCCTCTTCGCACGAGCTTAAGCAGCAGATTATTCGCTACCCCGTCTATAAAATCATTCCATTTCGGATGCTCACCATAAGCCAGGACTCCCTTATAAGCCCAGGCAAGGGCGTCTTCTTCCCGCCCCGCTCGAGATAGCAGGGTGCCGTAGTTAAGCATCCGGATTATCACATCTTCATACACCGCCCCAGGCCCGCCGCCGAGCAACACCCATCGGTCTACAGCAATACCAACCGCATCGACATACCTATCCTCAGATTCAGCATCAGCTATACGGTTCTGCAGAATAAGTGAAAATAGAGTCAGGACGTTTATAAAGCTGCGGTCCCGGTAATTAGCAGGCGGAACATAAGAAAATCCTGTGGTTTTACCGAAGCCATCCTGAAATTCGTTCTTTTTTCCGGGATCAAAACCATAGGGATTTGTTGTTTCTACATCGATGTGCTCATCACCCGCTTTAACTGAACAGAAGGCGTGATCTATTGTGTTAACCCCTGCCACCTCCAGTCCCACAGCCGTCCCCAATATTGTATACAGCACTGCAGATGAAACGCAGTTAAAACGGCCCGATGAGAGAAGAGTATCGAGGCTTGACTGCTGAACATGATAGACGCTTAAAAAATGTTCATGCATGAACTGAAGTACAGCCTCCCCTTTTTCTCTGTCGTCCATCGCAGCAACTAAGTCGGAAAGTTCGTTCACTGCAGGGTTAATTTTATCTGCTGCAGATTCCCAACCAGAATCTCCGGAGCACCAGTAAGCCAGCTCAATCAGTGAACGCCAGTTCTCTCCATCGAAACTTTCGGCAAAGCTATAAGCTCTTGGGTCAGCAGCCAGCCGCGGCTGATTGTCAGTGCCCTGTGCAAAAGACAGCTGAGCAGCAACGAACAGGATGGCGGTAAACAGCAGAACAGATGCCGGAGTTTTTATTTTCATAGCATCTCGCGCCAGCCCTCATATATCATCACCATCGCCATAGTGTCTAGCTCGCAGTATTTCAGCAGCGCTTTTCGGATTTCTTTGCGCTCGTAATCAGACATTTCGGCGAACTGCATTCGCGCATATGCCGTCAAGGCAGCGCCGCCTTCACGGAGTTCATCATCACTGCTGAGCAGTCTCATATCCTTTTGCGTGATATCCTGAAACATCTTCGGCAACAGTTTATAGGGGTCGGATGCAAGTCCATTTTCCATTTTTATCCACTGCCAGTCTTTGTAGTTATGACTTTTTATACCGTCAGCCGCGCCGTAGCTTGGTTTTGAATATTTTTCCTGCAGATACTCTGAACTATTTAAAATTGCAGGCAAAACATATTTAATTGAATTGGAGCCATTTGTTGCAGGATCATAATAGAACCGTTTTACAAGTTCCCACAAATCAATCATGTTTCTCTCACCTGTCCATTGAGAATCAGATTTTTGTGTTGATTTGGTTATGGACCTTATAAAATCACAAAGTTCAGCACGATCTTCTATTTCGTTCTGATCATTTTTCAGCTGATTATATATCATATTAAGATAGGTATTTTCGTGGTTGGAATATCTGAAGATGCTGCCGCGATCGTGTTCAAGCTGGGCTTTCAGCTGACGTACAAACTCATAGTTGGGGAAAAAGCCCTGCTTTGTATTCAGATATTCACCGAAATGCTCAACAGTTCCTTCTTTATAGACCATATGATGCGAAAATTGAAAGGCTATGCCTTCATAGGGACGGCGGCCGGCGTTAAACGGAATGGCAGCCATAGTCGTTTCAAAATCAATAAAATGCAGAGGGAAGATCCATCGCTCCATTTCTACCTTCATATTCTCACGATCGAACCAGGTTGTGCTGTCCCCTGCCTTATACTTCGATACCTGCATCCACCGGCGCTCACTTGCAGAAACACCGGGCCTGCCGTCTGATTTCGGTGCTACATCATCTTCGGTAATCTCAGACATCTTTATCCGTCCGTCTGCAATCAGATTTTTTTTCTTAGTAAAGGCCCAGATATCAAGAACCGTTTGATCATTGAAGTCATCATTGCTCCAGCCAAGCTGTCTCGTCCAGCATTCCTTTAAACCGCTCTTAAGCCCCGCAGCCTCATCAACATCTTTTGTGTAAAACTCACAGTTCGCACATTCAGTTGAAACCGGTGATTCTATTTTTTCATCGGCGGTATACTTATCTGCAAACAGACCTACTCTTTCATTGAAAGAGCGCAGATGTTTATTCTTATCATCTGTTCCTTCGTATATCTGCTCACACTCAGCCTCAACATTAACCCTGCATAATACAGGAACAGCAAGGTCATCATCATTAAGAGAAGACGATACTTTAACTGATTTTCTACCCGTTGCATCCTTTATCAGTTTGAATTTCTGGTTAAGCCCATCGGTTGGACAACGCGAAGATTTATCAGCCATCATAAGCTGTGCTTCCACCTCATACTCAGGCCACGCCATATTTATTACATACTTCTGAAAAGCTATATCATAGAGATAGGTTTTCCAGTCGGCTTTAATACTGCCGTTTTTATTGAGAAAGGGATTCTCTTTCTGCGGATCAAATGATTTAGCCTTCACCTCGTACAGGCTCAACTTCCTGCCGTTTTTTACAAGTACATCAGCCCGGATAAAAAGGTTCTTGTAGGCCACCGCGGCTTCATAGATAACAACCTCATCCTGCTTCAGCAGTTGATTCGTCTGCTCTAAAGCCTGCAGGTGATCAAGGGTTGTTATATCATGTCCGCCGGGAAAATAACATTTTGCGAGCTCGCCCACCTGAAAGCCGCCGTCGGCAAGGGCTGCAAGAAAACTGTCGTCAAGCTTCTGGTTTGCGTATTCAGACTTACCGGTATAAAAAAGTTTAGCCGGACATTCACACGCGAGCTTGAATCTTGATTTTGTCAGATATCGTGTTTTTGTCATAACTGAATCCTATGACTGCACGGCTAAATCATGCTCCAGTGCAGTTTGTACCAGCGGAGAACTCCTTTTACAGCTACAAAGAAAATTGTTCCTGATGCAATTATCTCTCCAGACTCTGTTTTTATAACCCTTCCGCTGATAGTTATTTCCTCATCTACCATTCCGCTCATCTGAAGCGCCTGCTCTTCGAGGACCTTTTTCAGCAGAACACGTTCTGAAAGTGTGTATTTACCGATATCCTTCAGGTGCGAAACAAGCACCTCGGGTACAATTACCTGCCTCCAGAAAATGATCTCTGATGCAACATAATCATTATACTTATTACAAATTTTAGATCCGTTTTCAGGATTTGTCGAGTAATTTTAAGATTAGTGATGATGCAGCAATATCAAGGTGATGTTGACAGAATAGCGGTTCAAGGCCGATATAAGGTGGCCAATCTAAAGGTTCAAACCCACTCCAATCCTAATTCTGCGATTTTTTCCTTAACAGGAACACCTTCGGTATTCCAGCCTTGAAATCCATAATAGAGCGACTTCATGCTTTCAAACCCGTCTTCATCAACCCGCCGGCCCTTTGAAGGACCATCGGTTATGGCTTTAAACAACTTCTCAGGCAATTTGTCATTATCAGCCGTAAAACCTCTCCTTATATTTAATAACCTCATCATGGTTATACGCCGTTCACCCGCCTTCATAATTTCCCAGAAAGTCATATCAAGACCGGTAACAGAATGGATCAGCTCAACAAGTTCCGGATAGGTAAAGAGGTTTCCCGCCCCCCAGCAGAACATACAGAGGCCAAGCGAATCGAGAGCGCTGTAGTAATACTGAGAATATACGACAAGTCTTACTTTCTCTGTTCCTGTTGAATTCGGCTCACCCGGCTGAACAAGCCCCAGACCTTTTGCCGCTTCTCCTTCCTCGGTCACAAGCCAGTCGTGTTCGCATGACATATGATCAGCACCGATCGGCGCGACGGCATAGATAAGAGACATGGCGGGTTTCACCTGGGTCATATGTGCGGCTAATCCATGGTTTTTCACATGAACCGCGTAATCTCTGGTCTGTTCACCAAAGTGTTTGATACAGGCTTCAAAACCATTGGCAAGGATATTTCCAATTCCCTCTCTTTTAATAATCAGTTCCAGCAGCTTTAACAGCGATTCACCCCGACCGAAACCAACCTGCCCAATTCCCAGATCTTCATCTCTGATTTTTCCATTCTCAATTGATTCAAAAAGATAGGCGATTATCCCGCCGAGGGTAATAGTATCGAGACCATAATTATTACAGAGCTCATTGGCTTTTCCCACAATTCCCAAATCGAAGATTTCCAGATTAGACCCCAACACTCCCAGTGTTTCAAATTCAGGCCCCCCGAGCCTATCGGTTACGTCATAGGGAAGTTCTGTTTTTATTGTTTTACGGCATCCAACGGCACAGCCGTAGCAGGTTGTCCCCTTCGATGCTATGCTTGCATCAATAGTAGTTCCGTCAAGCTTCATATAATCAGGGTCATAACCACTGGAATAATTATGAGTACACAAGTTCCCCGACAACGCATTTCCCTCTACAAGTCCTGGAGTTCCCAGCTTTTTCACAAGAGAGACAAAGCCTGAACCGGCAATTCTGCCTGCTCCCGTTTTTGCAAGCTTTTTCAAATTATCAGGATCTTCAAACTCAATCGCGCCTTCCCCGGAAACAACTACTGCTCTCAGGTTTTTACTTCCAAAAACAGCACCCATCCCGGTTCGTCCAAAATAATTATTCGTATCGCTGGCCACATTGGCATAGGATATAAGTTTTTCACCTGCCGGACCGCATTGAAGTACACTGATATTGGATGTTCCAAGCTGTTCAACAAATAGATCTCTGGCATCGAGGATAGTTAATCCGGAATAATCTTCTGCATCACGTATTTCCATCTTCCCGTTGCTTAGATATAAATAACTGGGGTTTTCAGCCTTTCCGGTAATTACCACTGCATCTAAACCGGATCTCTTTAGAAATGGTCCCAACTTCCCACCGGCCTGGCTGTCACCGACGGCACCTGTCTCGGGAGACAATGCGGTAATACTACAGCGGCTGACTCCACTGATAGCCGGACCTGTAGTAATACCGGGAGCAATAGTCAGAACATTCCCGGGGCTCAGCGGATCAGTTTCGCGGTCAGTTTCATTTAAAAGAAAATATGTCCCGATTCCCCCGCCTCCGAGATAGAGCCGGTAAAATTCTTCATCAAAGACCTTCTGCTCCATTGTACCTGCTGTTAGATTTACTCTTAATATTTTTCCTGAATATCCTTTCGGCATAATAAACTCCCCAGCCTTAGAAGGCCTCTTCTAATAGAGACATTAAATCTTCTTTAGTGCAGCTGCGGGCGTTAGTATAATGACATGGATCTAAAAAAGCCTTTTCATTAACATCCTGCAATTGCGCCCGTTCCACCCCGACACTGCTTAACCGTTCAGGAATTCCCACTCTTTTACTTAGAGCACGGACTTCTTCAATTGCCGATTCGGCACATTCCAGTTCATCTTTGCCGTAAATATCAATTCCAAATTCCCTGGCTATTAGGGTATACTCTCTTTTTGATACTTCTTTATTAAAATTCATAACATAAGGGAGAACAATAGCGTTAGCCAAACCATGCTGAAGTCCGCAAATTGCAGACAAGGCATGAGATAGAGAATGAGCTGTACCGAGGTCCTTCTGAAATGCAACAGCGCCCATCATGGCTGCCAGCATCATATAACCTCTCGCTTCAATATCATCGGGTGTTTTTACAGCTTTTTCCAGATATTTTACAGTGAGTTCTACCCCTTTAATCGCTATGGCATCGCACATGGGATGAAATACAGGTGCTGTAAGAGACTCAATATTATGAGTCAGGGCATCCATTCCTGTTGCTGCGGTAAGATGAGCAGGCAGACTGACGGTAAGCTCCGGATCAAGAACTGCTAAAGCGGGCATCATTAATGGATTACATAGAAATATTTTCCGTTTCTGGGATGTTGAAGTAATAACAGAGCATTTACCCACTTCACTACCGGTTCCGGCAGTTGTAGGAATCAGAACGATGGTAGGCAATGGCGCTTTTATATCTTTTTTGGTATCCGACTGAGCATCATAATCAGCGATATTACCCCCCATGCCGACTAAAACCGCTAAGGCCTTCGCAGTATCCATTGGACTTCCGCCGCCTATTCCGATAATAAAATCACAGGCAGCAGAATTATAAACAGCAACACCATTTTCCACATCTATATCATGAGGATTGGGTTGAACTTCTGAAAATACCTTATAATCTATTCGATTAGTGCTAAATACATTCAGCAGACTCTTAAAAGCATCGGTTTTTTCCATATTCTGATCTGTGACTATCAGGGGTTTCTTTACACCCATAACAAGCAACTCGCCGGGAAGTTCTCTAATTGCGCCCGGCCCGAAAATAATCGAAGTAGGAAATGAAAATCTTGTAATATCTTTTACCATCTATTTTAACTCCTTTATAATCATCTAAACACTCTTAAAATATCGTTTTAACTCCCAGGGGGATACATTTCTTTCATAGGCTGCAGATTCTATCCTGGCATGAGCTACATAATGCTCAATTACATCATCGCCGAATATCGATCGGGCAATCACAGAACGATTAAGATTCTCTGCCGCTTCTTTCAGGGTATCGGGAACCTTTGGATAAGTTTCGTCCATATACGTATTCCCCTCATTTAATGGAGGGGGTTCAATTTTATTCTCCACGCCATACATTCCGGCGGCAATTGTCGCTGCGAAGGCAAGATAAGGATTGATATCAGCGCCGGGAAGGCGGTTTTCTATCCGGAATCCTTCAGATGATCCGACAATTCTGAAACTGCTCGTTCTATTATCATAACCCCAGGCTATTCTTGTCGGTGCAAAAGAATTACTGCTGAATCTCTTATATGAGTTCACAGTAGGAGCAAAGAATAGAAAAAAATCCGATGCCAGCAGATTTAAACCACCCAGAAAATGTCTGAAAAACAGACTTTCATCATTATTATCGATAAATACATTTCGACCTGATTCGTTGTTTAAAAGACTGATATGAATATGACAGCTGGAACCAGAATCAGATTCGGAATATTTTGCCATAAATGAAATAGACTTCCCATAAGCATTGGCTATGGTCCTGGCTCCGTTCTTGTAGATCATATGTCTGTCAGCCATCTCTAATGCAGTACAATAGAGCAAGCCAATTTCGTATTGTCCTTTTCCCGCTTCACCTTTTCTCGACTCAACAGGAATATCAGCGGCAGAAACCTGATTGCAGATATCCCTAAGAAGCTCATCTTCAAATCCGGTGCTCAGAATGTTGTAATCTATCGATTTAAGAGAAGAAGGAACCAGACCCTTATACCCCTCTCTGGCCACATCATCATAGCTATTGTCAAAGAGGTAGAATTCAAGCTCTGAAGCCATCATGGCTTCCAATTTACCGGCATTTAAATTGTTTAATTGATTTTGAAGGATCGTTCTGGGAGCCGCATCGACTGGGTCTCCGTTTTCATGAACAAGATCGCAGATTATAACAGCTGCCTGTTTCTGCCAGCGCAGTTCCCGTATGGTGGAATAATCGGGAAGCATCAGAAAATCACCATATCCCTTATCCCAACCGGCAAGCTTAAAACCCGGCAGCGGATTCTGTTCTATATCAATGGTCAGAAGATAGTTACAGCAATTAGTTTGTCTGTTATCAAGAAAAAATCGGCCTGTCAGCCTCTTACCAATGAGCTGACCGAGATGATCGGGAAATGCCAGCACTACGGTATCGATATCCCCATTCTGAATTTTTTTCTCTAATTCATCAATTGTCAATTTGCCCATTATCAGTTTTTTTCTTTTATATATTCAATCCAGTTTCTGAATTCCGCCTGTCTGATAGTATCATCAATAATATCTTCATCCACCCCAAGCTGCCAGCTTAAGTCTGTTCTGTCCGGATTTCGGTATAATTCTTCCATCTTATCTACATAAGCCGCCGTATCGTCATGATCCTTAAAAAATCCATGATCTATCAGAAGAACTTCCCGGGCCTTCGTCAGCCGCCCTATTTCGCGCAGATTATATTCAGGATGATACTG